>DASCOW010000409.1:0-2507 GCA_036012205.1 Verrucomicrobiota bacterium | reverse complement strand
AGAATGAGTACTACTTTGAGGATGGTGGCCGGATTGTCCGCGGTCAGTATTACGCAAAGGGCAGTGACAAGGGCGAGAAGCTTTCGATACCCAACGGCAAGGTGACCCCGGGCGGCAACTGGGGCAGCTTCATCGCCGCCTGCAGGGCGGGCGACCCGAGCATGGCCAACGGCAACGTGCACGACGCTCACTATGGCTGTGTGGCCGGGCATCTCATGAACAACTCGTACCGTCTTGGCAAGAGAGTGCCGTTCAACGCCAAGTCCGGCCAGTTCGGCGATAACAAGGACGCGTACGAGCATTTCATGACGCTGCACAGTGTCATGAGCGACGGCGTGAAAGTGCCGGAGAACGGTGCCGATTACGTGATCGGACCGTGGCTGTCGTTCGATGCGGACAAGGAAATCCACACCGGAGTGCATGCCGCCGAGGCCAACGCACTGCTCAAGGATTTCAATCGGCCCGGATTTCAGGTGCCAAGCGTCCGCAACGTCTGAGTACGCGGCATCATTTTTTCAGCTTGGCCAAGCGGCGTGACTGCTTGGCCAAGTTTCTTTTAATCGACAGAGATCAATCGGAAGAAACCCGGCTTGACGGAGGATTTCGTAGGAATCGTCGTGGATCCCGAACCGGTGATGGCCTTGTTGTAAGGTTGCCAGTTTGACAGGTCGGTTGACGACTGGATCATCCACTTGCCTGTGCCGGGGACGTTGTAATGGATGACGATAACCCCGGCTGAGTTGAGCTGGATTGCCATTGAGGAATGTGCTCGGATTGGCTGGATTCGGTTCGTGTGACGGGCGTTTTGGCCAAGCATGGGCCAAACGGAATCCGCAGGGCCGGAGCTGGAACTCTTGAACGAGTAGAGTTTACCGTCGTTGGAGCCGATGTGGACGATCCCACCGTCCCCAATGACGGGTGATGATTCAATTGCACCGTTGGACTTGAACTTCCAGCGCGTCGAGCCGTTCCTGCCGTCCAGCGCGTAAATTGTTTTGTCCCATGAACCGATGTAGATGGTTCCATCGCTTCCGACTGCTGGTGAGGAGCAGACTGGGTTCCCGGTCTTGAACTTCCAGACGAGCGCGCCGTTTGTTCCCTTCAAGGCATAGACATTGTGATCCCATGAGCCGATGTAGACTGTCCCGTCAGGTCCGATGGCGGGTGAGGAGTCGATATCCCCTCCAGTCTCGAACGCCCATTTTTTTGCGCCGGTTTTTCCGTCGAGTGCGTAAAGGCTGTCATCCCATGAACCGATGTAAATGGTACCGTCGCTGCCAATGGCGGGTGAGGAATCGACGTCGCCCCCTGTTTCGTACTCCCACAGCTTGTCGCCTGTCTGGGCGTCCACCGCGTAAACCTTCCAGTCAGCCGAACCGAAGTAAACCACACCATCGCGGCTGATGGCGGGTGAGGAGTTGATTCTGCCAGCTGTCTTGAAGGCCCATTTTTTTGCGCCGGTTTTTCCGTCCAAGGCATAAAGGTGGGTGTCCCACGAACCGGCGTACACCGTTCCGTCATCGCCGATTGCGGGGGATGACTTCACGCAGTCCCCGGTGATAAACTCCCATTTTTTGTACCCCTGTTTTCCGTCGAGTGCATAGATTTTTTTGTCCAACGAAGCGAAGTAAACCGTGCCATCTGTACCGATTGATGGCGTGGATTCGATGCTGTCTTTAGCAGAAAAGCCCCATTTGACAACTTGGTTTGTCACGTCAATCGCCCGGATGACGCCGCCTTGGTCAGCCACATAAAGCGTGCCGTTCGCTCCGATCGCTGGAGAAGTCCGGATGCGAGCGCCTATGTTGAATTTGCCGAGTTTCCTTCCTGGCAGCATCGGGGACAGAGGATCGGTTTTGTAACTAAAAAGCTCATCCCAATCGCTCAGGCCGTCGTTGTCCGTGTCCCATTGTATCGGGTTCGTCTTGTGAATAACCAGTTCGTCGCCATCGGAGAGGTTATCCCCGTCGGTATCGGCCAAGGAGGGATTGGTTTTGCGTTTGTTGAGCTCATCAAAATCGCTGAGGCCATCTCGGTCGGTATCTGCGTGCCTTGGATCGGTGCCGTACACGTTGAGTTCGGCCGCATCTGTCAGACCGTCGGAGTCGGAGTCCTCGTTGCCGTCTGGTGTGCCGTTGCTATTGGTGTCGATCGTCAGCGGATTGGTGTCCAGCACGTGTACCTCATCGCCATCCCTCAAGCCGTCTTGATCGGTGTCGGCTGTTTCGGGATTCGTTCCGTGAGTGTATAGCTCGGCGAAGTTGGTGAGTTCGTCTTGATCAAGATCCTCTTCACCGTCGAGGATGCCATCCTTGTCTGAGTCGGCGTTCCGCGGATCGGTGTGAATGCCGACTTCGTCGCCGTCAGTTATTTTGTCTCCATCTGTGTCGGCCGATGTTGGATTCGTTTTGTGAAGGTTTATTTCCTCGGTGTCGGTGAGCCCGTCCCCATCACTGTCGGGCAGGTGGGGATTCGTCTTGTGGGTGTTGATTTCATCGCCATCACTG
>DASCOW010000408.1:0-1977 GCA_036012205.1 Verrucomicrobiota bacterium | reverse complement strand
CTTTTCAAGCTGTGTCTCAAACTCCACCATTTTGGGTGACAACAATTGGCTCATTCGCGGGGAAAACGCCACGCGGAACACGTGAAGGTTGGCCAAGACGATTTCCCACGACAACCAAGCTGCGTAGCCGATGAATCCGACCAGTTGTCGAAGGCGACAGCGTACTGTGGCATTCTTGTCCTGAAACAACAAGTCCGCACACCAGTAGGCGACGATCGACGAACAGACCACTCCCATCCCAAGGTGAACCGGGTCAAACTTGCCGGACAAAACCAGCCACGGTACAAACAGCACCGCGAATGAGTACACGTATTTCATCAGTCAGCCTAGACTGCTCCCGCCTGACCATGCCGTTGTCGGATGGCATTTTGGGCGGCGGGAATCTATGCTTTGGCGGCGGGATTTTCAAGTCGCTTGGCTGGGTACGGTTTATTTCCCAATGCAAAACGTGCTGAAAATAGAGTCGAGCAAGTCCTCCGTGGTAGTTTTCCCGACGATCTCACCCGCGGCGTTTGTACTGATCCGCAGATCTGCGGCTACCAGGTCCAGCGTCGCGCCGTCCCGTAGCTGCTCCAGCGCGGTTCGGAGCGCTTCGCCGGTCCGGCGGAGCGCCTCCTGATGCCGGGAATTGATCATCACCTCCAGCATTTCAGAGGTGATCTCCCCTTGGCAGACCTGGTTGCGGATGCTTTCCTTTAATGCCTCGATCCCTTGGCCTTCGAGGCAGCTCACACTTATGGCTGGGCTGCCGTTGAACTCCACCTGGCCGAGATGGTCGGGCAGGTCGCTCTTGTTCAGCACAAGGATGCGTGGGCGGTTGGCAATCTCACTCAAGCGCGTTTTGTCGTCTGGTGCGAGCGGCTCGGAGGCATCCAGTACGTGCAGCACAAGATCCGCCTGGTTAAGTGACTCGCGACTGCGCCGGACTCCTTCCCGTTCGATCGTGTCCTCTGACTCCTGCAGGCCGGCGGTGTCGACGAACACCACTGCCAAGCCGCGAATCTGTGCTTCCTCCGAGATTGTGTCGCGCGTGGTGCCAGCCACGGCGGAGACGATCGCCCGGTCACGGCCCAGCAGTTGATTGAGCAGACTCGACTTGCCGGCATTGGGCCGACCGATGATGGCCACGCGGATGCCGCGCCGAATCAACTGTCCCTCGTTGGCGGTGGCCAGCAACTCGTTGATGAACCGGTCGGCGTTTTCGAGCTTCTCAACTAAGCTGTTCATCGTATCCGGATCAATATCCTCGTCCGGGAAATCGATGTGTGCCTCGACGTGTGCGAGCATCTGCATTAGGTCGTCGCGCAGTTGGTTAATGCGCTGGGAGAGCTTGCCGGCGAGCTGCTCGTTCGCAGCACTTAACGCGAGGTCGGTACGTGCGTGGATGAGATCGGCGACCGCTTCCGCCTGCGCGAGGTCGATGCGCCCGTGCAAAAAGGCGCGCTTGGTGAACTCTCCCGGTAGAGCCAACCGCGCTCCGCTGGTGAGCACCGCATCGAGCACAGCCTGAGTCGAGCGGATGCCGCCGTGGCAGCTGATCTCGGCAACGTCTTCTCGAGTAAACGTGGCCGGAGCTTTCATCACCGAGACCATCACCTCGTCAAGCCGCCGCCTGTTCGTGACGATGTAGCCGTAATGCAGCGTGTGCGACTTGGCCTTCGTGAGGGGTGCCTGCGATCTTCCGGCGGGGGTGAATAGGGAATCGGCAATCGACACTGCTTTTTCGCCGGAGATTCGAATGACGGCCAACCCGCCCTGGCCAAGCGGCGTCGCGATTGCGGCGATGGTCTCGTTGAACATGTTACGCGGCCATTAACGAAGGCAGCCGCCTTTTTCGATCTCGTTCTGGCGTTCCTCAAGGCAGAGGCGGGCCTTCTCGTAACTCTTGTTGCGAAGGTAGTGCATGAGTTCGCGATCGGTGCCGGGCGGCAATTCATCCGTCAGTTCGTCGATCCGGTTGAAGTGCGGCAACAAGTC
>DASCOW010000407.1:0-9223 GCA_036012205.1 Verrucomicrobiota bacterium | reverse complement strand
TTCAAATTGACGTTCAACCGATCAGGAGCCTTTGCCGTCGGGGCGTTTGCCGACGCTGGCTCCGCGGGCGTCCTCCTTCTTTTTCATGGCCTTGGGCTTGTTGCTCTTCTTTTGTCCTCGGCACTTCGAGCAGACGTTTTTGTTGCCCTCGCACTTCTTTGGCAGCGGCAAGGCCTGCACCTCGGACAAATCCATGCGGGCCAGCCGCACGACGGCCTCGAGGTTTTTCTGGTGATCCTCCGATGCCTTGGCGTCGGTCTTGGCAGTTTGCTCGGCGAGCAGGCGGAAGTTCTGGCGGGCCTTCTCGAGCGGCTCCTTCCATTCCTCCTTTTCGGCCAGTTCGAGGCGCATCGACCAGCCGGTGTGGTATTGTGCGCTGGCGAGTGAGGATCGAACCTTGCTCTCCAGTTCCCGGTCGTTGCCCTTGGCGGTCTCGTCGAGGAGATGCTCCATCGAAAGCATGGCTTCCGGCAGTTCGCCGACGTAGATGCGGGCGTTGGCGCGGGCTAGCTGTAGTTGCTGCCGCTTGGCGGTCTCTGTATCCGGCAGGGCTGCGAGGGCGTCATTATAGGCATCGATGGCCTGTCGCCACTGCTTCTTGGCCTCGGAATCCAGCTCGGTTCGGCTGATTGCTTTGGCCTCGAAATCCAGCGCGGCTTGGATGCTTGACTTGGCTTCCTCGCGTGCGAGCCCGTCTTGGCCGGGGCCGAAGTGGTAGGCCAGCAACGCCACGGGAGCGAGCGCCCACAAGAAGATAAGAAGGTTCTTTTTCATGCTTTTACTGTGTGATTAAGCCTCTTTTGCTCGACGACTTTGTCCACTCTGCCACGCGCTTCCAAAGAACGCAAGGCCCACTGGCAGCAACGCCAGCAGCCCGGTGCCGGTGGCCACACAGCCCAGCGCCAGCTCGCGGCGGCCTTTATCGCTAGAGTCGACAAGGTTGCGCACGCCGGCTAGTTCGGCGAGCTGCGTGGTGGGGATTTGCACGTCGTTGACGTCCACGTACTCGCCGCCCAAGCGCTTGGCCAACTGCCGCAGCACGCGCGAGTTTTGCCGGGACATGTGGCCGTCGATGAATACGCCGCGCCGTGAGTCGCCCACACCGGCGACGAGCACCCGGTTGATGGATGGCGGCAGCTTGGGCAGGCCGGTGTCCGGCACGGTGTCGCCGTCGCTTACGATCAGCAGCGTGGCGCTGCCCGGTTCCCATCCCTTGGCCAGGCGTACCGACTCCTCGATGCCGTCGATGAGGCTTGTCTTGCCGGGGTCGAACGCCATATCGAGCGGAAGATCGTCGAGGATGTTTTTGACGACGTTCAAGTCGTGCGTGTCTACCACGACTGGCTTGGCCCCGGTGAAAAACGCGACAATGCTGATCCGCACCTGGTCGAGTGCGATCCGCTCAAAGAGCGACAGCAACACCTTGGCACCGCGCTGGGCGCGCGTGCGTTTCTTTTGTTTTCCGGAATCGAAGCCGCCGTCGTCGAGTTGCATGCTTGGCGAGACATCCCATGCGATGACCAAATGCCGGTAGCCGCCCTCGGGGATTTTGTCGTAGCTTGCCACGCGCGGCCGGATGAAAAACAGAGTGATCAAACCCCACGCCATCGCGGTCAGCGCGAGCACGCGCACCGCCGGTGCGAGGCGTGTCCATGCCCGGGCCTGGCCAAGCGGGCCGAATGCCAACCGTGCCACTCGTCGCGTGCGGCGTGCGTGCCACGCTTCCGCCAGCACGGCGAACACGCCAGTGCCAAGCGCCACCCAAATAGCCAAGGTTGCCGCATCCGTCGTGATGTCAGGAATGTTCATCGGCGGGTCACCATGGCGTGAATCTTATGCCGAGCAGGGAGAGCAACTGCAGTCCGAGCAGTGACAGGCCGGCGAGGGCAAACGGGCGGAAATTGTCGGCCGGGATGGGCGCCTCCGGCTCGAACTTGGCCGGGCGCATCGAGTCGATCCGCTCGAACACGGTCTGCAGCGCTCCGGGATCGCCCGCGATGAATGCCTTGCCGCCGGTGCGGGCCGCGATCTCGTAAACCTCCTGCTGCGGCTGGCCGTCGGCCACGTGAATGTAGTACAGCACGATGTCGTCGCCGCGCAGGTCACTTGAGATTTTGTCGCCCTGTCCGCGCAAGTCGGCGCTCATGCCGTCGGAAATCAGGATGATCATCCGGTCACCTTCCGGTCGGTCGGCGAGGATGCGGTACACCGAGCGAAGCGCGAGGCCGATGCGCGTGCCACCCATGTACGACGGCATGGCTTCTGGTTTCATGAACGGCGCTGAGTGCTCGAGCGCGGAGAGATCCTGCGTGAGCGGAACCCAGTGCAGTACCTCAGTACCGAACAGCGTCACGCCGAACGCGTCGCCCTTGCGGTGACCGACAAACTCCTGCAGCGCCTCGACCGCCTTGTCGCTGCGCCGCCCGTTGCCGAACGTCGCCGTCATGCTGCCGGACACATCGAGCACGAACTCGATGTTCGAGAGCACGCGCTGGTTGCCCTGGCTGAGCGGTCGCTGTGGCCCGGCCAACAGCACGATCGACACCGCCAGCAGCAGCGGTGCGCCGAGGTTGGCGATCTTGACGACGCCCTCGAGCCAGCGGCCGCGCTTCGCGCCGGCGTGGTCGAACGGCATCGCCAGCACGGTGCCGCGCCGCCGCCATTCCCAGACCATCAACAGAACTGGCAGCGCCAGTAGAAGCAACACGGCTGGATGGGCGAAGGTCATTCGGTGTGGCGGTACGGTTCGAGCAGGGTGGAGATGTCCACGGTGGCTGTGCCGGGCGGGCGGTGCAGCCAGTCCTCTAGACCGTGCAACAGCGGACCGGCTTCGTCGTGCGCCTTGAGTTGGTGGTGCAGTTCGGCGACGTCGCCGTCCACCGGCAGGCCAAGTCGCTCGCGCCAGTGGGAGAAAATCATGCGCTCGAGCCGGGCTCGGCCGTTGGTGTCGAGCATGCCGTTGGCGGCCTGCTCGATGAGCGGGCGCAGTCGCTCGGCCAAGTCCGGGCCGGCGTCCTCTGCTTGGCCAAGCGGCGTTTTCTTTTTGCGCCCGAGCAGAAACAGCGGCCAGGCGGCGAGCAGCCACACGACGCCCAAGCCGATCAGCCAGGCGGTGTAGCCGCCGGGCAGCGCGAAGTCGCCGGCCTCATCCTCGACTAGCTTGCCGTCGTGATCCTCCGGCAGGATGCCATGGATGTGCACCGGGATCGGCGGGAGATTTGCCGGCACGGTGCCCTCGGCGTTGCGGAGGAACTTGGCCAGGTCGTACTCGCCCGGCACGAAACCGAAGTAGCGCAGGTCGTACCGCTTGTCGGTGCCGTGCGGGAGTATGTCGTGGATGCGGACGATGATTTTTGATTTGTCACCAACCGGTGCGGCCTCGAGCGGGTTGCCGGGCAGGACGATGAACAGGTTGCCCTCCATCCCGACTTGCACCGACTCGGGCGGCTCGGCGGCCGGCTTGGCCAAGCCGGTGAGAACGACGGCGACAACGAACGCAAGCTTGGCTAGGCGGCGGATCATCGTGCACCCTTCCCGAGGTTGTCGCGTTTGCGCAGGAAGCCGCGCAGCCGGTGCAGGAACGGCTCGTTCACCGGCAACTCGAGGTGGTCGATGCCGCCTCGACGCAGCTCGGCGGCGGTGTCATCGTTTCGGAACCAGCGGCTCCAGCCGTGGCCGACGAACGCCTCGCCGGTCTCGGCCTCCTCGCCGCGAAACACACCGGCGCGCAACCGGCCTCGCTCGGCGGGGTCGGTGAGCTGCAGCGCCACGCAGTCGTGCTCCTGTGCAAGCCGCTTGAGTCGGCGCGTGACGTCCGGTTGTCGCAGGTCGCTCAGCACGATAAGCATCGTGCGGTTTGTGAGCACGGCGGAGAGTTGATCGAGTTTCTCGGTGAGCGTGGTTTGTTCGTCGAACCGGTAATGACGCAACTGGTGCAGCCATAGGAACACGCGGTGCCGCGACATGCTTGGCCGGGCGTCGAGGGAGCGTTCACCGCAGCCGACAACGCCGACCGGGCTCATGCGGTCGAGTGCGGCCAACGCCAGTCCGCCGGCGATCTGCACCGCCCAAGCATATTTGCTCATGCCAGCGGAGGTGACGCACATCGAGCCGGACGTGTCGATGAGCAGACAAATTGGCATCTGCTTGGGTGCCTCGTACTCCTTGATGAACGGACGACCCATGCGCGCGGTGACGCGCCAGTCGATTTGTTTCACCGGATCGCCGGCTTCGTACGGGCGGCTCTGCGCGTACTCGATGCCGGACCCGGTGAACGGCGACGAGTCGGTGCCGTACTGCAGGCTGTCGGCCAGGCGCCGCACGGCGATGGCGAACTGGCGTCCGTCAAGTCCGTCGCACGATTCGAGTCTGCCGGTGAGCGGTTTCATCTGCGCTTGGGCCAAGGGCCGGGCCGTCAACCGGCCTCGGAGAGAATTTCCTTGAGCACGCTCACACCAGAGACACCCTCGGCCAGGGCCTCGTACTTGAGCCGGATGCGGTGCAGTAACACATCCTCGGCCAGCGCGTACAGATCCTCCGGCACGACATAGTCGCGGCCGTGGATGAAGGCGCGTGCCCTCGCGGCCTGAATCATCGCTAGCCCGGCACGCGGGCTGCCACCGATCTCAATGCTCGGATGGCGGCGTGTCCGACGCACCACCTCGACGGTGTGTTTTTGGAATACATCACTCACGTGCACTTCCTGCACGGCGGCCATCATCCCGACCAGGTCGGTAACCGTGGCTACGGATTTTTTGTCGAGCAGGTCGAACGCCGTTCGCGGCACCGCGCCGCCGTCTGTTCGCTGGAGGCCAAGCGTGAGGCTGCGCCGGAGCACGTCCTCCTCCTCGACGGAGGACGGATAGTCGAGCCGGTGGCACAGCATGAAGCGGTCGAGCTGCGCCTCCGGCAACTCGAACGTGCCGCTCTGCTCAATCGGATTTTGCGTGGCGATGACGAGGAACGGTGCGGGCAGCGTGTGTGTCTCGTTGCCGATGGTGACCTTGCGCTCCTGCATCGCCTCGAGCAGTGCGCTTTGCACCTTGGGCGCGGCGCGGTTGATCTCGTCAGCGAGCAGCAGGTTCGTGAAGATTGGGCCGAGATGCGTGGTGAACTCGTTGCTGCGCTGGTCGAGTACCTCCGAGCCGAGGATGTCCGACGGCAGCAGGTCGATGGTGAACTGCACGCGGCTGAAGCGCAGATCGATGGCGTTGGAGATTGTCTGCACGAGCAGCGTCTTGGCCAGGCCGGGGACGCCCTGCAGTAGCAGGTGCCCGCCGGTGAACAGCGCGATAAGCAATCGCTCGACGACTGTGTCTTGTCCCACCACCACCTCCGCCACTCGCTGGCGGACATCTGTCACGAGATTGGTCTGAACTGCTTCCATGAGAAAAATCGAATGTGCCCCTCAACCACGGGGAGTGCTTTGAGGCGCGAAGCCTACCCTCCCGCCTCCGTTTGGCCAAGCGCGGGAAGTGAAATATCGGTTGACACCTGCCGGTTCAGGGCATAGCTTCTATCCCGTGAATCTACCCCGCCCAATCCGGTCCGCATCGACGCCGCTTGGTTTCACGCTAATCGAGTTGCTGGTGGTGATCGCCATTATCGCAATCCTGGCAGGATTGCTGTTGCCGGCCCTGGCCCGGGCAAAGGAGAAGGGGCGGTCCACCGCCTGCCTGAACAATCACAAGCAAATCGGGCTGGCCTTCATGATGTACGTGGATGACTTCGAGATGTTCCCGATCCACCCGACGTGGTCCACATGCGGAGGGAAGCTTGGCCTCGGTCCCGGCTACCAAAGCAACAACAAGCGCCTCGCCGACTTCGACAAGCGGCCGCTGAACAAATACACGTCCACTGCGGAAGTGTACCGCTGTCCGAGCGACGCCGGCGACGTGCTGCACCCGGAGCATTTCCCCAAGACCAAGCCGGCTGCACAGAAAACCTGCTACAACTTTTATGGCACGAGCTACCTCGTGCAGTGGTCGTGGGATGGGTTTGCCGTTCAGCACGTCACCGCCAGTCCGGGCCAAAAGCCGTTGACCGAGTCCGACTTGGCCAAGGGGCCCACCACGAAACTGATCCAGTCCGATTGGCCCTGGCACGGCAACCGGATTGAAAAGTCGCAGAAAACCCAGTGGCACAAACTGGGGGTGAGGGGGCTAAACACCCTCTTTGGAGACGGCCACGCGGCGATCTTCGTTTTTCCCCGTGATTTACACAACTGGGCCGGGCGCACGCCAGATCCCGCAAACGGTTTCTGGTAGACTATGCGCTTTGCCAATCGGTTTCGCGCCTGACCTGTTAGGCCTCTACTTCAATCTCCCGTGGCCATTGCTGGTAGGCTTCCCAGTAGGTTTTTTTGAGAGCGATCTCGTCATCCTCGGTGGCCGGTTGCACCCTTCCGTTGATGTCGATTGCGCGCGATACGAGGGTGTGTTTGCCCGGTGCGACACTGCCGAGGTCGATGGAGAAAAAACGCCAGCAGAATTTTTTGCGCGGCTCGGTGTCGAGTCTGGCCGGGAGCCATTTGCCGTCGTTCATTCGCACTTCCACCTGCTTGATTTCGGTGCCGTCGCTCCAGGCTGCTCCGTAGGCCTTGAGCGGGATGCGCTCCTTGGCGGTTGGCTGCCGAGTGATGCGGGCAATCACCGACTTGAGGTTCATTCGTCCCACGGAGGTTTCCACGGGGACGATTTCTTCGCCGCGCCGTTCGCCCCGCACGGTGACATAGTCGCGCCCCATGTAGCGCCCCATGTAGCGGCGGTCGCGCACCTCAATGCGGGTAAGCCACTTGACGTTGGCGACGCCGTACCAACCGGGGACGATCAACCGCAGCGGTGCGCCGTTGCGGTGGGCGATCGGTTGGTCGTTACGATCGTAGGCCAGCAGGAGATCCTGCCCCATGGCGTCCTCCATCGAC
This sequence comes from Verrucomicrobiota bacterium, assembly GCA_036012205.1. Classification (GTDB taxonomy): domain Bacteria; phylum Verrucomicrobiota; class Verrucomicrobiia; order Limisphaerales; family UBA1096; genus UBA1096. Next base: position 2,301 of record DASCOW010000407.1, on the reverse strand, counting down.
ATGCTTCGTCCGTAGGGAACCTCGATTTTTAATTCGCGCCGGGTCTTGGGGCGGAGGGTTTCCTCTTTCGTATCCGCGCCGATAAACACGATTTCCTTGGCCCTGGGATCGATGCCGCACTGTTCGAGGATTGGCCGCAGCGGGGTGCCGGTCCACTTGCTGTTGTAGATGGCGTTCATGAATCCTTTTGATGCGCCGTTTCCGGAGCACTCAAGAGTCATGTACTGCTCTTTTTTCGGGAGCGTGCGGATCTGTGTCGGGGTGAAGGTGGTCGGCTTGTCAACCAGTCCGGTGACCTCGAGCTTGAAATTCTTTTCGTCGATCTCCGGTATGCCGTAGTGCTGCACGTTGAACACTTGATCCTGCGGCGTGAGCCAGCTATCGAGTGTTTCCCAGTCCAGCCGGTTCGGCCCTGTGCGAGGCATATCGAGGAATGGGGTCAACTCCTCATTCGCCGACTCCGCCGGGAAGGCGCATGACGGGAGGGAAAGAGCGGCTGCCCCGGCGGCGGAGATGCCGGTCTTGAGGGCAGTTCGTCGGGATACATTGCCGGCCGGTTGAAGGATCGAGTCGTCGTTGTTTTTCATGGTGAGTTTATCTGTTTTTCTTGAGATTGAATCAAGTCGTTAGGTGATATGCGGATATCAATGCGGGTGGTTTTCCTCGCCTCGATGATGATTTGTTTTTTCGACGCGAGTCGACCCGCCGCGTGGCGGATGGCCAGTTCCAGTTTGCCCGGTGGAAGGTTCTCCAGGCGGAATTTACCGTCCGTGCCCGTTACCTGATAGTGAGGGTGATCAAAGACATATACCCAGGCCTGCATCGCCCCGTGATAGACACAGCCCAGCCGCAACGGCTTGGCCAAGCCACCGGCGCGGTCGAAGCGCTGCACGTGTTCCCCGCCCTTGACGAGGTTGATGTTGAACGGCTTGGCTCCGTCGTGCGACAGCACGTTGTGCAGGGCATCGTCGCTGTTCTTAAAGCGCACGGAGTCCCCGGCTCGGATGGCAAGCGTCTCGGGCACAAACCGATAGTTGACCTGGTCCATCACAGCCACTTGGCCGGCGCGGCGAGGCTTGCCGGCCATGCCGCTCACGGCCACCACAGCCTCGGCGATTTCACCGGTTTTTGGTTTGCTGACATAGTAGCGTTGGTAGCGCCAGCGGCGCTTGGCGTCCGGTTTGTAATAAACGGTGCCCTCAATCGCGCCTGTTGGCTTGGTCAAGCCGGTCTGTTCAGGCTCCGCCGATGCGTCCGGCAAAGCTAAAATTAGTCCGATGAGCAGACAGAGTTTAAGGGTACAGTTACGCATGCGCCGGGTGACTATGCCGCGAGCAAACGTCGACAGCAACCTTGGTTGTCCGCGCTTGAAGGGAGGCACTCCCGAGAGGATTCGAACCTCTGACCTAGTGTTTAGGAATTAGCAAGAGAGTACACTCTTGATATGAACCAAATATCGTTTAACCAACGTATTCAAGGGTTTTGCGAAACAACCACTTAAGAGTCTCCATTTAAAAAACTCACATTATACCCTCAAACGACCCAGATTCTTGGCACCGAACTGGCACCAAGTTCAAGACTTACTTTTGAACAACCCCTCACCCAGCAACAAAACCGCTGCTGCAAAAGTCGAAATCAAAAGATTTTTTACCTGAGGCATTGGTTAGTTCTTCTCCAAAAGGAATGATTCGACCTGTTTCAAAGTTGGCAAGGCCTCTCGATTCCCAACAGCACAACACTTGAGCGCCGCCGCTGCCGAAGCAAAACGCAACCGCCGTTCCGGACCCCACTCCTTAAAGGCCCCATAAATCATCGCCCCAGAGAACACGTCTCCAGCTCCATTCGTGTCTACTGCTTGTATCGAGAATGCACGTTGATATTTCATACCGCCCACTCCGATCAACCACGCGCCAGCATCACCATTAGTCACAGTTACCTCAGATGCCCCCATCTCGATCAACCTACGCCCCGCCTTCTCAATATCTTCCCCCGGGTAAAGCGTTTCTAACAAACGCAAAGGGCAGTTCACCCAATCGACCGATCCCACCAAGGTCTCCAAGTTGGGTTTTGGTGACCCTAAATCAACAGATATTCGTCCGCCAACAGCTTTCATTTGTTGTGCAGCTTCAATCGCGGCCTCTGTCGACCAACCATCCAAATGCAATGCTTGGTAGGCTGCCCAATTAACACCCTCCAACTCCTCTGATTCCACTAAATGACTCCCCCTATATGCAGCAATACTCCTACGCCCGGTCTCTGCCTCCACCCATACATGCGCAAACCCGGATCGAACCGCGGGTG
>DASCOW010000406.1:0-4601 GCA_036012205.1 Verrucomicrobiota bacterium | reverse complement strand
CGTAGGAGGCATCCGCCGCCGAGGCGGTGACCATGAACGACACCTGCTGCCCGGCGCGCACGGTGACAGTCTCCGGGTACACGGTAGGTTCATCCTGAATCACCTGCCAGAGATCCGGGATGGTGTCCACGAAGTTGTCGCCCTGGACAGCGAACAGGGTGCGAACCATCGGCTTCTCGTCAGCGTCCAGCGGATCAGCATCGGCGTCGAACTCGACCCGCAGGCCGGTGGGGTTGACTTGGGTTCCACCGTTAAGCACGAGGAAGTCGAGCGTGTTGATGCCGGGGATGAAGCGCTGGTCACTCTCGATCGTGTGGTAGGCCCAGCCGCCGAACCCGGCGCCGCCGATGGTCATCGGATTGTCATCAAAATCCCGCAACGGCTCGCCGTTGAGCAGCACATTGACACCGGCGTCGTCCATTGACCAACCCATGTCGATATACACCGTCTCCAGGTCAAACCCAGTCAGGTCGAACGAAGTTCGGTAGGTGTAATTACCATTTATGCCGTTGGCGTTCTCGCCCTCGCGGACCGTGAGCCACTTGGAGTCAGGACCATTGGCCAGCCAGGGTGGGATGGGGAACTCGTCGCTCTTGACCACAAACGGATGAATGACATCCGAGTCCGGATTGACCACCAGCTTGTAGTGAGGGTCGGGTGCAAGGTCGTCTAGCAGCTCGTAGTCATCGTTCACGCCGGTGTTATACAGCGTAGGGATGGGATCCGCATTCAGCGCGCTTGGCCAAGCGGTGCAGCCAAGTGCCACGCAGGCCAGGACAAAACCGGAGCGGATTGTTTTGTTTGTGAGTTGAATCAGTTTTTTCATTGTTCTGTTGTTTTAAAGTTTCAGGGTTGGGCTCATTCCGCCGGGTTAACGCGATACTCGCGGTCGGGTTTGTCCGCCGACTCGGGATCGGCCACGAAGAAGGGATCGCTCGGAAGCGCCCCCTCGAAGAGGGTCTGCCAGCCGTCTCCGTCGGAGTATTCGACGTGATACGACTTGCCCTCGATACCGCCAACGACCAGGCCGTTGAACAGCTCGATGGCCAAATCGGCGCTACCCGCCAACACCTCCAGCGTGGAGACGTCGCTCTTCACAGAGCCAGCGTCATTGCTGACAACGACCTGATAGTCGCCGCCGGCGCTTTCACGGATGTCGTCCAACGCAAGTTTCGGCCCGGTGGCACCCGCGATCGTGTTGCCGTTGAACAGCCACTGGTATTCCAACGAGGGGCTCCCAACAGCCAGCACGGTGAGCGTAGCCGATCCTCCCTCATGTGTCGGTGGCAAGGTCGTTAGTTCCGCGATGGTCGGCGCAGTCCCGTCCGGCACGGCCACGGAACCGGCGCGGAGGTTCTCCACCCGCAGGCCGGTGTAGCCGCCGTTGGGATCGGCGTTGTTCAGCACGAAGTCGAGCGTGTTGACGCCGGAGACGAATCCGCCAGTGAGCTTGAAGTCAAACAACTGTCCGAAATTGCCGGCGGTGGTATTCCCGGTGCTGTTGCCGTTGAGCACGATGTCCAGACCGGCGTTGTCACTGGTCCACTGGCCCAGCAGCACGGTCTGGCTCGGATCGAAGTTGCTCAGGTCAAACTCGGTCCGGTAGGTATAGTCGCCACCAGATGCCGTATCGGTCACTAAACTCGGCCCGATCCAAATAGAGGTTTCGCTGTTGGCCAGCCACGGGCCGGAGACAATCGGGAAGCCCTGCGAGTCCTGTGCAATCGCCTCGTCGGAGTCGCCGTCCGCGTTGACGATGATCCGGTAGTGCAAATCGATGTCGTCGTCGAATAGCGTCACCTCATCTTCATCCACACCGGTGGAGAAAATACCCGGTACCCGGTCAAGCACGGACAGCGTGGCGGCCTGGCTGGTCGCTTCCCCGGCGGCGTTGGTGACAGTGAGGGTGTATCGACCGGCGTCGATGGACTCGATGGACTCGAGTTTCAGCGTGGAGCCGGTGGCATCGGCAATGTCCTGCCCGTTCAACTGCCACTGGTAGGCAAGCGGGCGGCTGCCGTCGGCTGCAGCCCAGAAGGAAACCGAGTCGCCTTCCGGTGCAGTGGTGGCGATCGGCTGGGTGGTGATGCTCGGCGGCGTGCCCTTGGGCGGCAGTTCCTTGGCGGTGCCGTTCAACTCGACCCGGACACCGGTTGGGTTGATATCCGGAGGCGCATTGTTGACCTTGAAGTCAACGGTGTTGATGCCCTCGACAAACCCGGAAGTGATTTCGAACTCGGTGAATCCACCGAAGCCGCTGGTGGTTTTAATGCCGGTACTTTCGTCGTTGAGCAGGACGTCTGGGCCACCGTTATCCGAGGACCACTTGCCGGTGATGGTTGCCGTCTCGTGATCGAATTCGGACAAGTCGAACGTGATCCGATACAGATAATCACCCGGCGCGTTTCCAGTGCCCTGGTCGGGCTGAGGTGCGATCCACCGGGAATCAGGCCCTTCCTCCACCCACGGGCCAACCGGGAAACCGGGCTTGAGCGTGAAAGTGTCCGGCCCCTCATAATCGAAGTCATCGCTGTACTCCAATATCCAATGGGGATCGAGCGTCTCAGCTTCCAGCAGATTGCCATCGTCGTCCACACCGGTGTTGAACAGGCCGGGAATGGATTTGACTTTTTGAACAGGCAGCGGAGTGGCCGTGCCGCTAAGCGTGATACGGATGCCGGTCGGGTTGGCGGCATCACCGCCGTTCTCGACCTTGAAGTCGATCGTGTTGACGCCAGCGACAAAGCCGGAGGTGATCTCAAAATCGCCGCCCAGCGCGTTGAAGCCGGTGGATGTTTTCAAGCCAGTGCTCTCGCCGTTGAGAACGATCTCCGGCCCGGTGTCGTCCGCTGTCCATTGGCCAACGAGCTTCGCGGTCTCGGGATCGAACCCGCTCAAGTCAAACTCCAGTTGGTAAACGTAAACACCCGGCGCGTTGCCTTTGCCCTGGTCGGATTGCGGGGCGACCCACTTTGAGTCCGGCCCCTCGGCCACCCACGGGCCAACCGGAAATCCGGGCTTGAGCGTGAGCACATCCGGCCCGGGGAAATCGTCGTCCGGGCTGGAGACCAGTTTCCAGTGCGGGTCAATCGTCTCGGCTGCGAGCAACTCGCCGTTGTCGTCCAAACCGGTGCCCTCCACACCGGGGATGGGCTCAGCCTCCTGAGCGCTCGTCGCGACGGCGGCCAAGGCCAGGCCTGCAGCAACGAGGATGGTTTTATGTATTTTCATGTTTTTGATTTGGTGTTTCCGTGGTTTAACACTCAATTTAAAACCATTGTAAAAAATGGTTTTCAGGAGGTTTCTGTGGTTCAATACTCGATTTGAAGCCGTTGTAAAAAACGGTTTTCAGAAGATTTGTCTATTACCGGCGACTTTTTTTCTTAAAGTCCATAATGATGTCGTCGATGTTGTCCTTCTTTCGCGACTCCACGTGCGAGTCCATGAAGACGATGTTGGCTCCGCCGTCGGGATGCTTTTGATTGTGCTTGTAGCCGACATGGTAGCGACCGCTGCTGTTCTTTTTCAGGTAGGTCACGGCAGGATGATTCAACTCGTAGGAGATGTCGGAGATCAAAAACGTGGCGGACGGCTCACGCACGGAGGTGAGCTTTGCTGTCTCGGGATGCGGCGGCTGGCCGGGAGGCGTCGGATATCTGGGATTATTGGGAAAACCCAGATTGTTGTACTGGTTCATCCCGTAACTGATCTTCCACGGGTTCCCTCCGGTGCGCCGCTCCTTGATGCGTGTCGGGCAGCGATAAACGTTCTTGGCAAAGTCGCTGTCCTCGGTTTTCCCCCCGGCTTTGAACTTGTTACGGAGTACGTACGACACCAGCAGGTTCTGGAAATTGTTGATGTTCGCGTCATGCCGGATCGCCCAGGCGAAAGGGAGCTTGTCGTCATTGTCCATGACATACAGCGCAGTGGCCAAGCCCATCTGCTTGAGGTTGTTTTTGCACTGCGTGGAGACAGCCTGCGACTTGGCCTTGGCCAAAGCCGGCAGCAGCAGCGCAGCCAGGATGGCGATGATGGCAATGACCACCAGCAACTCAATGAGCGTGAAGCCAAGCGATACCCGAAAACCCGACGCTATGGGCACCGGGCTCGGGCTTCGGGTTGTCGGTGTGTTATCCATTAATCTGCTGTCTCAAAGTGAAATCTCCCTTTTGAGTGGCGTCAACCTTATTCGGGCAACACCACGACATCATCGATATACCATCCGCCCTGATCGTACTCGTTAAGCTCGTCGGCGATGAACCTGAACTCGATGATGTTCTTTTTTCCAAGTACCTCTTCCGGAAGTTTTACCCTGCGGCTTACCCATCCCAGCAGGCTACCGGCCTTGCTCCGGAGTTCTTCAGCGAGTGGTTCCCCATCGGGGTTGGAAGCACTCAGGATGTTGATCTGCAACACATCGAGATCCCCCCAATCAGGATCAGGTGCTTCAACGTCACGGAATTCAGTATAAACAAGTGTGGCTGCCTCCACGCCGATGAGGTCAATAGGCGGGGTTCGCAGCGAGGCATTAGAGTCGTCGGGGTAGTTACCGCCCAGCACCGTGCCCCAAACATTCTGGCCACTCGCAGCGGCGACCGGCC
>DASCOW010000405.1:0-6821 GCA_036012205.1 Verrucomicrobiota bacterium | reverse complement strand
CACTAATCCTGAACGGGCTTTTTTATTTTCATGGGGGAAACCGGCGACAAATTTGGCAAGATTAGCATTGTTGGCTGCGGGGCCGTAGGCGGGTTTTACGGGGCAAAACTGTGCCGCATAGGCCGCGATGTGCATTTTTTGATTCGCTCCGATTTTGAGGCCGTTCGCAGTGGTGGCGTGCGTATTCGGAGTGTGGACGGCGATTTTCAAGCCCATCCGACCAGTGCCCGATCGCCGGAGGAAATCGGCCTGTGCGATTTGGTCATCGTCGCGCTTAAGTCCACGGCGAACCACCGTCTTGGTGAGTTGCTGCCGTCACTCGTCGGCGAACACACCGCCCTGCTGACACTCCAAAACGGGTTGGGCAACGAGGCCGCGCTGGCCACGCTGTTTCCCGGTCGGCCGGTTTTTGGCGGCATGTGTTTTGTTTGCCTCAACCGCATCGATCCCGGTGTCATCCAACACATTGCGCACGGCAAGATTGTCATGGGTCGGCACGGCGGTCCGCCGGACGAGTTGACCGAGGCAGTCGCTGCACTCATCCGCTCCTCTGGCATCCCGGTCGATGTTTCGCCTGACCTCGAACACGCCCACTGGGAGAAGCTTGTTTGGAACATTCCGTTCAACGGCCTCGGCGTCGCCGGCGCGGTGGGCCTCGAGGCCACGCTTGCCGGGCAATTGAAAACGGATCAACCCATCGGCTCATGTCTCGCCACGGATGCGTTGCTAGATGGCGGGCCGTGGGAGCAACTCGTCACGGAGTTGATGGACGAGGTCATCGCCGCCGGGCGCGCGCTTGGCCACGACCTGTCGCCGGACGTTGCCGAGCATCAGCGCAATCGCACCCGCGCCATGAAGGCTTACCTTGCTTCGACGCCGATCGATTTCGAGCGCGGCTTGCCGATGGAACTGGACGCGCTCTTTCGCCTGCCGCTTGGCCAAGCGCAGGCCACCGGTGTCGAGACCCCGCGACTCGCAGCGCTCTGCGATTTGCTTGCGCAGTTGGATGATCGACGAAAAGACTCGGGATCCGACGCTGCCTGAGTCACAATTCGCCGCACCAAAATGTACCGGTTTTACTTAATTTTTATGACATTCGCCGCCTTTGCAGCGCCAGCACTTGGCCAGGCAGAGACGCGGCCTAACATTGTTTTCATCATCGCCGACGACCTCGCATGGGACGACCTCGGCTGCACCGGCAATCCCGGCGTCCGCACGCCAAACATCGACCGCCTGGCCAAGAGCGGCATGCGCTTCACCAACGCCTACCTGACGATCAGCTCGTGCAGCCCGAGCCGGGCCAGCATCATCACCGGCACCTACCCGCACCAGACCGATGCCGAGCAGCTTCATTGGCCGCTTCCGGCCAACCGGCTGACGTTCGTCGAGTTACTCAAAGCCTCCGGCTACTGGACCGCGGCGGCCGGCAAGTGGCATCTTGGCGATGCAGTGAAAGATCGCTTTGACGAGGTCCGCGAAGCTGACGTGTCCGGCTTTCAACTGCCGACTGGCGAGGCGGCCAAGGCGGGAAAGATCGTGCAGAAGGCAGTCGGCGATGCGCGCAGCGGCTGCGACCAGTGGGTGCCGATACTCAAGATACGACCAAGGGACAAGCCGTTCTTCCTGTGGCTTGCTGCGCTCGATCCACATCGTGACTATGACGAAAGCATCCTCGAGCAGCCACACAAGCCGGAGGACGTTCGCCTGCCGCCGTACGTCGCCGACACACTTGGGTCCCGTCTCGACTACGCTCTGTACTACGACGAGATCACAAGGCTCGACCGTTTCGTCGGCGGCGTGATGGCCGAGCTGAAAGAACAGAACGTCGCCGACAACACGTTTGTGGTGTTCATCAGCGACAACGGCCGGCCGTTCCCGCGCGACAAGACGACGGTTTACGACAGTGGCATCAAGACTCCGTTCATTGTGCACTGGCCGGGGCGTGTTGGCTCCGGCAGTCGCTGTAATAGCCTGCTCAGTTCGGTCGACATCGCGCCGGCGTTCTTGGAACTAGCCGGTTTGTCGCCGCCGAAGGTTTTTAAGGGGCGCAGTTTCCTGCCGTTGCTGCGGAATCCGCAACAGCGCATTCGCGAGTTTGTGTTTGCCGAACGCAACTGGCACGACTACGAGGATCGCGTTCGAGCAGTCCGAAACAGGCGCTTCAAGTACATCCGCAACTTTTACAACGACCTGCCCAACACACCGCCGGCGGACGTCGTGCGCTCGGTGGCCTACCGAGAAATGATCCGGCTGCGCGACGAGGGCAGACTTGTCGATGCGCAGAAAAACACCTTTATCCAGCCGAGGACCAAGGAGGAGTTGTACGACACACAATCCGATCCGTTCGAGTTGAAGAACCTCGCCAGTGACCCCGCACAGGCTAGGCGGCTGAAACGGTTCCGCCGCGCCTTGGCCAAGTGGCAGAAAGAGACGGGGGACACCGAGCCCAGATTTCGCACGCTCGACGAGTTTGGCCGGGAAGATGGCCAGGCGCTGCCGGTGCGTGAACGGCCCCGCCCTAATAAGATCGAAATGACCCGGCGCCTCAAGGCGCATTACCGCAAGCAGGGCAAATGACCGCGCGCTTGGCCAAGCGGAAAACGGCTGGTCAAGCGGCCAGTTTTGCGGAAGGCTCTCCGCCACCTATGAATTTTCTTATTCGAACTATTCTATTCAACGGGCTGATCAGCGCATTGGCGCTTGGCCAGATTTCACCGACTCGGGTTGGCGCCGCCGACGGACAGTCACCCAATGTGGTTGTCATTTTCATCGACGACATGGGCTACGCGGACATTGGCCCGTTTGGGGCCAAGGCGTATCCAACGCCCAATCTCGACCGCATGGCCCGGGAAGGCCGCAAGTTCACTGACTTTTATGTCACCCAAGCTGTTTGTAGCGCTTCCCGGGCGGGATTGCTTACCGGCTGCTACAATGTGCGCGTCGGCATATTCGGGGCGTTGGGGCCAAGTGCCAGACACGGCATCAACGCCGGCGAGATGACGCTAGCTGAGGTTTGCAAACAGAAAAACTACGCCACCGCAATCTACGGCAAGTGGCACCTAGGCCACCACAAGCCATTCCTGCCAATGCAACACGGTTTCGACGACTACTTCGGCCTACCGTACTCGAACGATATGTGGCCGTACCATCCCGGCGTGCTGCACCTGCCGATGGAGGAGCGACTCAAGCGCTGGCCGCACCTGCCGCTCATTGACAAAAATGAAATCATCAACGCCCAAGTTTCCGGCAAGGAGCAGGAGCAGCTCACCACGCAGTACACCGAGCGGGCCGTGTCGTTCATTGAGAAGAACAAGGAGCGCCCGTTTTTTGTTTACGTGCCCCACTCGATGGTCCACGTGCCGCTGTATGTTTCCGACAAGTTCAAGGGCAAGAGCGGTGCCGGCCTGTTCGGCGATGTGATGATGGAGGTCGACTGGAGCGTCGGCCGGATTCTCGACACGCTGCGAAAGCACAAGCTCGACAAAAATACGCTCGTCATCTTCACCGCTGACAATGGCCCGTGGCTGAGCTACGGCGAGCACGCCGGCTCGGCTGCGCCGCTGCGCGAGGGCAAGGGCACGATGTTTGACGGCGGCTGCCGAGAGAGCACACTAATGTGGTGGCCCGGCACCGTTCCTGCCGGCAGCATCTGCAAAACGCCGGCGATGACTATCGACATACTGCCGACGGTTGCCGAGTTGATCGACGCCAAGCTGCCAACACAAAAAATCGACGGTAAAAGCATCGTCAACCTTGTCAAGGGCACCAGCGCCAAAAGTCCGCATGAGGCGTATTATTTTTATTATGGCAAACAGTTGCAGGCTGTGCGTTCGGGCAAATGGAAACTTCATTTCCCGCACGGCTACCGCACCATGGCCGGCCGGCCCGGTGGCAAGGCCGGCATCCCGACCAATTACTCTCAGGTCAAGATTGGTCTGTCGCTGTTTGATCTCGAGACGGACATCGGCGAAACGACTGATGTGAAGGACAAGCACCCGAAGGTGCTGGCCAGACTGCAGGCCTTTGGCCAAAAGATGCGAAACGAGCTTGGCGACCAGAGCCGAAAAGGCAGCGGCCAACGCGAGCCGGGCCGCTTGGCCAAGCGCTGATTCGCTCGTGGCCGATCACACGACCATCCCGTTCGGGGCGCGGCTTTGGCGGCTTTGGCGGCCGCTTTGGCGGCTGCGCCACATGGCCGGCGGCTTGCTTTTCCCCGCGCTGCTTCTCTTTTGGGTGCTGCTGCTCATCAGCCCGTACATCGTTATCAACCGACTGGCTGCCTGGGCGGATCACACGCCTCTCACTGAGGAGATCATCGCACAGAGGGACACGCTCAAGGTTTCGCAGCAGGACGAGCGCACGGCGTGGGACCCGAAATCGCTCTTTCGCGACAGCGAGGGTCGCTATCTCGACTACAGAATCCCGGCCGTCGACTGGACGATCTGGTTTTACCTCTCGCTCTTCGGGTATTACCTCGGCTTTTACGCGGCACAAAAAAACGACCGCGGCCGAGCCGAGTCTTTGGTGATGGCGCAGACCTGGGCGGTGTCAAGCTGGATCGCCTATCCGATCTTCGCCGTGTTGCCGGCGCATATCAACATGCGTTGGCAGTTGGGCGAAATGGAGGGGATCTACGGCTTTGTATTCGCAGCGTTCCACGCTCTCGACGAGCCGTTCAACGCCTGGCCGTGCCTGCACATCACACAAAGTTTCATCATCGCAGTGGCGGTGGCGCGCTGGTGGCGTCAGCGCAAGTGGAACTGGGCGGTGTGGCTATTGTGGCCGGCCTGGCTTGGATTGTGCATTAGTGTGATGACCACCAAGCAGCATTTCATTTGGGATTCAATCACCGGGACGCTACTGGGCGTGGGTGTGTGGCTGGGGATCATGCGGCCCGGCTTTCGGTATCTCGACAGCGCGACCGACGACCAGCTACCCTTGGCCAAGCTGAACTAAAAAACGGCCGCCGGCAAGGGGATGGGTGTGGAGGTTTGCCGACGGCCTACGACCCATGGCTGGGATGGGAGGGGGATGCCACAGGCCGCTAGGAAGCGAATTTACCCCGATTCTCCCGCAAAGCAAACCCAATAAACCTGTGCCTCACACACACAAATCGATGAAATTAGTGAAGCAATAGGCGAAAAATGCCGTTGCGCGGCTTGTTGCGGGATCGTATGTTGCCTCAAACCGATGTATATTTTCAGGGGAATAATGCTGTGGCTGCTGGCTGCCGGACTTTGGGCTGACCTTGGCCAGGCGGGCTCAGTCACGTTCGAAGCCGACGTCCGCCCGATTCTCAAGGCACAATGCTTTCACTGCCACGGCGAGGATGGCACGGCCAAGGGCGGACTCGATATGCGCCTGCGCAAGCTGCTGCTCAAGGGCGGTAAACACGGTGCAGCCATCGTGCCGGACCAAGCGGCGAAGAGTCTACTCTACACCAAGATTCTCGACGGCAAAATGCCCAAGGAACAGGCCAAGCTGCCGAAGGATCAGATTGAGACCGTCCGCCTTTGGATCGAACAGGGTGCCAAGACCGCTCGGCCCGAACCGGACAATCCCAATGAATGGATCACCGAGGAGGAGCGCCGTTTCTGGGCGTTTCAACCGATCAAAAACCAGCCTATACCCGGCGGCGCGGCCAACCCGATCGACGCCTTTCTGCTGCGCAAACTCAAGGCCAGCCGGTTTGACTTCTCGCCGGTGGCCGGCAAGCGCATGCTCATTCGCCGCGCGACGTTTGATCTCACCGGTCTGCCACCCACCCCGGCCGAGATTGCGACCTTTCTCTCCGACGAGACACCCCAGGCCTACGACCGGTTGATCGACCGCCTGCTGGCTTCACCACGATATGGCGAGCGTTGGGGGCGCCACTGGCTCGACGTTGCCGGTTACGCAGACTCGGAAGGATACACCGAGCGCGATGCCGAGCGGGGCTGGGCTTGGCGTTACCGCGACTACGTCGTCCGCGCCTTCAACGACGACTTGCCATGGGATCGCTTCATCCGGGAGCAACTCGCCGGCGACGAAATGGTTCCGTCGCCGTACACCGACTTGGAGCCGAAACAAATCGACAAGCTCACCGCCACCGGTTTTCTGCGGATGGCACCCGACGGCACCGGCTCCGGCGCCAACGACGCCACGAGCCGAAACCAGGTCATGGCCGAGACGCTCAAGATCGTCTCCACCGCGCTCATGGGCATGACGGTTGGCTGTGCGCAGTGCCACGACCATCGGTACGATCCGATCTTGCAGTCGGACTACTACAAGCTGCGGGCGATCTTCGAGCCGGCGCTCGATCCGGCCAACTGGCGCACACCGCAGAGCCGGCAGATTTCTCTTTTCACCGGGGCTGACCGGAAGCAATGCGCTGACATCGAGGCCGAAGCGAAGAAACTTGATGCCGAGCGGCAGGCCAAGGTCGATTTCTTCATTGATCGCACGCTCGAGTGGAAGCTGCGCAAGGCGCCGGAAGAGCTGCGCTTGCCGTTGCGAGCCGCCTACAAGACGCCGGCTGCCCAGCGCACAGACGAGCAAAAGGCGTTGCTGGACAACCACCCGAGTGTGCGGCAGATCAGTCCCGGTTCGCTGTACCTTTATGACCGCGAATTCAACGAGGAGATCGCCAAGCTCAACGCCGAGCGCAAAAAAGTGGACGCTGCCAACGTGGCCGACAAGGCGGAGGCGTTGAAAAAAATCGATGGGCAGATCCAGTATTTTCGCAACAGCCTGACCAAGGCGGTGCTCGATGCCATGGCCAAGAAGGCGGCCGACCTCCGCGCCACCAAGCCGGAGGAACCGTTCATCCGCGCGCTGACCGA
>DASCOW010000404.1:0-4341 GCA_036012205.1 Verrucomicrobiota bacterium | reverse complement strand
GATCACCGCCGAGGCAGCGGGGCTCAAAACATTCGGAGGCGACCGGTTGGAGAAACTGAAGGAGCGACTGGGGGTGGAAGATCCGAAAACGATGTCGCCGTATCACAACATTCGAAAGGGTCTGCCGCCAACACTCGTGCTCCACGGCAAGGCAGACACGACGGTACCTTACTTGACCGCTGAGGCGTACGTGAAGCAGGCTACCAAAACCGGCTTGCGCGCGGAGTTGGCCGGCTATGACGACATGCCGCACGGCTTCTTCAATTTTGGTCGCCGCGACAATAAAATGTTCCTCGCCACTGTCACGCGCATGCATGAGTTCCTCGGCTCACTTGGCTATGTGAAAGGCAGGCCAACGGTCGAGAAACACCTCAAGCGCCTGGCCAAGCGGGAGTGATTTTGCCTTGAGCGCCGAGCCAAAAAAACTGGGGCTGATGGTGTCGGTGGCGCCCGATCAACCCGGCTTTGGCCAAGCGCTCGATCTGGCGGCGAAAGGCTTGGCCAGGGGCGAGAAGGTTTTTCTCTACTGCATCGACGACGCGGTGTCGGGCATCAGCGACCCACGCATGGCTAAGTTCAAGGCCGACGGCCTGAACTTGTTTGGCTGCGCGTACAGCATGCGCCAGCGCAAACTGCCACTTGACGACTCGGCGGTTTTCTCCGGCCTCTCGATGCTCAGCGACATTATGGCCGACACGGATCGATTTGAGAGTTTCAACTGACGCCTGGCCAGGCGCGCTCAGCCGGGGACGGTGAGCGACTGGCCGTTGTCCTTCGGGCCAAGCGCGAGTAGGAACGGCGCGGCGACCTTGGCGAAGGTATCCGGCTTGCGAGAGGAGGCGGCCCCGGCGCCGAAGCAGCTCTGCAGCATCTCGGTGTTCACCATGCCGGGGCTGAGCGGCACGCAGGCCATGCCGCTCGGCAGCTCGTCGGCCATCGCCTTGCTCAAGCCCTCCATCGCCCACTTGGTCGCGCAGTAGGGTGCCACCTCGGGCGAGGTGCCGCGGCCCCAGCCGGAACTGAGATTCACGATCACGCCGTGGTTGCGCTCGATCATCGCCGGCGCGAAATGCCGCGTGACATTCGCCACGCCTTTGATGTTGATGTCGATCACGGCGTCGAACTCCGCAACAGGCACGTCGACGAGGTTGGCGTTGGCGTTCATGATTGCCGCGTTGTTGATGAGCAGATCGGGCGCGCCGTGCTCGGCGAGCGCGCGCCTGGTCCAGTCGGCGACGGCGCGGTCGTCGGTGACGTCCACCGCCGCAAAGTCGTGCGCTTGGCCAAGCGAGGTTTGCAGCTCGGCGATCTGGTCGGCGGAGCGGCCGCAGCCGACGACCTTGTGCCCCAGCCGTGCGAACTCATCAGCCAAGCCGCGGCCGATGCCGCGGGTCACGCCGGTGATGACGATGGTCTTGGCCACGGGCGGGAGTGGTTACGGTTTGATCGGTTGCAGCCTGATGTTGCGGATGCGCGTCACGGTCTGGAACGAGGTGATGCCGATCGGCACCGACAACTCGATCGGCCCGGGTCGCGGCGCGATAGCGCGATCCTCGAGCAGGAGGTCCACCACCATCTCATCGTCCACCCAGCACTGGATTTTGCCCGGCGTTACGCGCACCCGAAAACGGTACCACTGGTGGGTTTTAAATTCCTTGAACGTGGCGGTCTCGTTTTCTGCGGCGTCCATTCCGTCGATGCTCGAGATGCCGACCACCGTGCCGCCCCAGCCGCCGGGAATGAACGACGCATACGTGTCGCCCACCGGGAAGGTCAGCCCGCAGAAAAAGTCGTTGCCATCCAGCTTCATCGCCTCGGCGGACAGCTCGTAGTTTGTGCGCGGGATGTTCTCGTGGGCGAGATTGATGCCGGAGATCAACTCACCCATGGCCATGTGGATCTCGCCGTTCTTCACCTTGATGGCGCCGCCACCGGCAAAGTCGGTGACCTCCCAACCGTCGAGGTCTTTGCCGTTGAACAGTTCGGTGTTGCTGCCACCCGGCGTGACGCAGCCGGTGCCCAGCGCGGCGATCAGCAGGCCGGCGAACACGGCTGCTCTTGATTCAAATATTCGTTTCAATGGTTTCATAAGGCGGCGACCGACAAAATGGCGGTATCCCACGAATCAATTCAAGTTTTATTCCACGTGATTTTTGCCTGGGCAATTGATTGCAAAATGCACGGACTGCCTCCTCGGTCGATTCCTCAACCGGCTCGGCTTCCTCCATCGCATCGCCACTCGGCGATGTCTCCTCGGACCTTTCCTGTTCCTGTGATTCAAACGACTCGGCCAACATCTTGGTCAGGTACAGTTGATCCAAGGGACCTTCAAGTCCCACTAGTCCGGCTTCTTTAGGGAGGCTTTCCGTTGCTTCTGCTACGTCTTCTGCCATGCTTATTCCTGCAAGTTAGGATTATTCCCCGGCTCAAAAAAAAGCCATGCCTGCAATAGACACGGTTCCGGCCAATACGGCTAATCAGCCTTGTACTGTTATCAATGGTTCTCTATTATTTAACGCACTTCAGGCTTATGAAAAACATATTAGCTAGTCTTGCGATAATAGGATTTTGCCTTTCTGGAATTGCGAATATTTATACTGCAATAAAATATTTTGAATTTATCGAGCGAGATACATTCCACATCGTTGAACATATCGTTTTAAACGGGATATGGTTTTCTGGCCATTTGGCTGGTGTATTCGTTGCGATTTCTTGTTTGTTAGCAGCCAAGAAACCGAAGACCACGCCACCTCCAGTTCAGCCGCCAATCACTGGCAAATGAAACACCTCCTACTCACAACAATCGCAGCCGTGGTGCTGTTGGGGTATGGTCAAGAAAGCGGCGGCGGTTGCTGAAGATAAATTTCAAAACCAATGAACGAAACACTAATCAACTTCCGTCAAGCAGTCGCAGACAGCACTGACTTGCAGGAAAAGGTAAAAGGCTTGACCGACTTCGAGATGGATGTGGTGAGTGGTGGTCGTAGAGAGCCGTTTTGCTAATCACTCCGTCTCCAAGTGGTCGGTTAAACCTTCCGACACCAGTTTAGCGTTCCCGTCACATCCGTCACCGCCTGCGCGTAACCAGTACGCCAATGACGGTCATCGCTATCGACGCCGTCACTGATCGCACTGGAGGCATTGCTTGGGCGAGGCCAATTCGGAACGCGCACGCGGAAGAAGGGCTCTGTCTGCGCTTGGCCAAGCGGGCTTGCTTTTCTTCGGGATTGCGGCTCAATTTCCCGCCGATGTCATTGGAGAAACTTTTCGCTGATCTTCTACTTCCGCTTGGCCTGGGTTTGTTGGTCGTGTCGTGCGCGAGTCCCGTGCGCGGACCGGGCGGGGCGAGACACGATGTGGTTATTCAAAATGGGACGATTTACGACGGGAGCGGCGGCGAGCCGTTTGTCGGGACGGTGGCGATTCGCGGCGACCGGGTTTCCTACCTCGGCCCACCGGCGGAGTTGCGTGCCGGGACGGTGATTGATGCCACCGGCAAGGCGGTTTCGCCGGGATTCATCAACATGCTGAGCTGGACCGCCAACGCGTTGCGGCGCGACGGCAGATCGCAGAGCGACATCCGGCAGGGCGTCACGCTTGAGGTGCTCGGGGAGGGCTCGTCGCTTGGCCCACTCAACGCCAGCATGCGTCGGCGCAAGGACGGTACGGACGTGCCGTGGACCACGCTTGGCCAAGGGCTCGAGCATCTCGTCGGGCTCGGCGTGTCGCCGAACATCGCATCGTTTGTCGGCGCGACGACGCTGCGCGTGCACGAGGTTGGCTACGAAAACCGTCCCGCCACCGAGGCCGAGCTGGAGCAGATGCAGGCGCTCGCCCGGGCCGCGATGGAGGAGGGCGCGGTGGGGATCAGCACAGCGCTGATTTATGCACCTGCCGACTACGCCTCAACGGAGGAACTGGTACGCTTGGCCAAGGCGGTTGCGGAATACGACGGGCTGTACATCTCCCATATGCGCAGCGAGGGGTCGCAACTACTCGAGGCACTCGACGAGCTGTTCAACATCGCACGCGAGGCCGGCATTCGGTCGGAGATTTATCACCTCAAGGCGTCGCGCCGGGGGAATTGGAACAAGCTTGGCGAGCTGATCCGGCGCGTCGAGCAGGCGCAGAAGGACGGCCTGCAGATCACCGCCGACATGTACACTTACAACGCCAGTTCCACCGGCCTGACCGGCGTGATTCCGACGTGGGTGCAGGAGGGCGGGCACGAGGCGTGGATGAAGCGTATGCGCGAGCCCGAGGCACGCAAGCGGTTGCTCGGCGACCTGCGCGAGCAACTCGCCAACCAGCCGCCGGAAGGCATCATGATGGTCGGGTTCG
>DASCOW010000403.1:0-1266 GCA_036012205.1 Verrucomicrobiota bacterium | reverse complement strand
GCGAAGCAGGCACACTTCTGCAGCATGTGCGGCCCCAACTTCTGCTCAATGAAAATCTCGGACGAAGTTCGGAGATACGCCGCCGAAAAAGGCATCACCGAGAATGAAGCTCTCGATGAAGGTATGCGCGAAAAATCTGCCGAGTTCGCTGAGCAAGGTGCCAAAGTTTATTCAAAAACCTAACGCTTGGCCAAGCGGTTGGGTTCAGTCTTTGCGCTTGGTTTTCTTTTTCGGCAGATAGGTTACACCGCTTGGCTTAGTGACATTTCCTGCCGGATCACCGGAGAGGTTTTTCAGTTCACTAACTTGGTCGCGCAGCAGCGCGGCTTTCTCGAACTCCAGTTTCTCGGCCGCCTCAATCATCTCTTTTTCCAGTTCGCGAATGGTCTCAACAACGTCGAGACTCTCAGCTGACTCTCTCAGTGTCGCCACGTTGGCCTGCTGGCCGCCGAACCGGTCGCCTAAGCGCTGCTCGATCGGGCGGCTTACGCTGCGCGGCGTGATGCCGTGTTTTTCGTTGTGGGCCAATTGCCTCTTGCGGCGATACTTGGAGATGCGCAAAAACTCACGAATGCTCCGTGTCTTCTCGTCCGCGTAAAGAATCACCCTCCCGTTTAAGTGTCGCGCAGCACGTCCGGCAGTTTGCACGAGGCTCGTCGTCGAACGCAGGAATCCCTCCTTGTCGGCGTCGAGGATGGCAACCAGCGACACCTCCGGAATGTCCAATCCCTCGCGCAGCAGATTGATGCCGACGAGCACGTCAAACTCGCCTTGGCGCAGCGCCCGCAAAATTTCCACCCGTTCAATTGCACCGATGTCACTGTGCAGATAACGAACGTTCACGCCAATGTCGGCGAGATAGTCGGTTAACTCCTCGGCGGTGCGTTTGGTCAGCGTGGTCACGAGCACCCGCTCGCCCTCGTTCACACATTTCCGTATCTCTTCGATCAAGTCATCGATTTGGCCCTTGAGCGGCTTGAGGGTGATCTGCGGATCGATGAGCCCTGTCGGCCGCACGATCTGCTCAACAATCTGGCCCTTGGTCCAATCGATCTCGCGCTTGGCCGGCGTGGCGCTGATGTAGAGCGTCTGGTTTTGCAACGCCTGAAATTCTTCAAAATTCAGTGGCCGATTATCCAGTGCGCTTGGCAGTCGGAAACCGTGTTCGACCAATACCGACTTGCGGGATCGGTCGCCGGCAAACATGCCCCCAATCTGCGGGACGGTGGCGTGCGACTCGTCGATCACCAACAGAAAATCTTTCGG
>DASCOW010000402.1:0-2895 GCA_036012205.1 Verrucomicrobiota bacterium | reverse complement strand
GATTTTCGCTCCAGACTCCGACTCGGCCTCGGGGTCGCGCAATTGGTGTTTTTCGGCGTCGAAACCTTCTTCCGGTTTTGGCTCGTGTGTGATCACCCCCACCCTGCGAGCCACATCCCGGCAGGCGGCTTGGAAATTATTTAACTGCTTGATAAGCGGTTCCTTGCCGGACTGGCGTGCGGCTTGGTTGAGCGCAAACACATGATCCAACATCCCGATCACCACCGTCACCCATTCGCCCTGTGCACGGCCCAGTTTGTCCACCTCCAGGCGCAAATGGTTCTTCTCCGTGTCGTTGGCTTTCTGTAGGAATTCGGTGAACTCGCGCGCTTCGGCATTAATCTTGCCGGCAATTTCCCGGGAGGCAGCATTGATCTCGTTGGCGCGGTCCTCCACATGGAGCCACTGCTCAGTGGCGCTCTCGATCTGCTTGGCAACGGTATCGACCGAGGAGATTTTCTCGACCGAGGCGGCCAGTTCCTTCGCCTCGGTCAGGTCGGCTTCTGCCTGGAATTCCCTGAGGAACGGCAACACCATGATCCACGCTCCCGCCGCCACGCAGGCGAAACACCAGAACGCCTCCAGCCCGTCAAACGACGCCTCGGAGTCGGAGTGATAGTAAACCAACCAAGCCATCAACAGGAGAGCCACGTCTCCCACGATGAAGGGCCATTTCTCGATTTTTGGTGCGCTCGATTCGCTCATCGGTGCGGGTGGTGTATCGCAAACCAGCCTACGAGACGAGAAAAACCAAGCGCTGCTTGAATCTGCGCCGAGCTTTGTTTAGCGTCGCGACCGCCAAGGTATGTCTCGATCCCGCACACTCAACCGCTTGACCAAGCGACTTCTCGCCTTGGCCTCTGTTTTCGTGCTGACCTTCGCCGCTGAGGCCAGGCGCACACCGAACTTCGTCCTGATCTTCATGGATGACCAGGGCTATCAGGACGTCGGCGTCTTCGGATCAAAGACCATCAAGACGCCGCATCTCGACAATATGGCCAGGGAAGGAATGAAGTTCACCGACTTTTACTCACTCGCTCCGGTCTGCTCGCCATCTCGCGCCGGGTTGATGACCGGCTGCTACCCCCCGCGAGTGGGTATCACCGGCGTGCTGTTCCCCCGGCACAACATCGGGCTGAACCCAGAAGAAACCACCGTTGCCGAGGTGCTCAAGACCAGGGGATACGCCACCGCTGCCGTCGGCAAATGGCACATCGGCCATCTGCCCAAGTTCCTGCCGACCAACCACGGCTTCGACAGCTACTTCGGCATCCCCTACTCCAACGACATGGACGGCGTGAAGGGCAAGGACCGCAACCTTGACCGCGCCTGGATCGAGCGTGACATCTCGCCGTGGAATGTCCCGCTGCTCCGCAACACGAAGGAGATCGAACGACCGGTCAACCAAAACACGATCATCGAGCGTTACACGCATGAGGCGCAGCAATTCATTCGCGCCAACAAGGACAAGCCGTTCTTCCTCTACATGCCGCACACCATGCCGCACATCCCGCTTTTTGTGTCGGACAAGTTTTACACGAAAGATCCCAAGTTGGCCTACATCCGCACCATTGAGGAGATTGACCACTCGATCGGTCAAGTCTTGAAAACGCTGAAGGAGACCGGCGTCAATGACAACACGCTCGTCATCTTCACCAGCGACAACGGCCCGTGGCATCTCAAGCTCCGCCACCACGGCGGCTCGGCACTGCCGTTGCGCGGCGCAAAATTCAGCACATGGGAGGGCGGCATGCGCGTCCCGACCATAATGCGCTGGCCGGGTAAAATCCCTGCAGATTCTGTCTGCAGCGAAGTCGCCGCCGCCTGCGACATTCTCCCGACCTTCGCCAAACTCGCCAACGCCGAGCTGCCCAAGCGAAAAATTGACGGCAAAAACATCTGGCAACTGATGTCCGGCAAGAAGAACGCCAAAAGCCCGCACAAACAATTTTACTACTACCGGGGCAATGGGCTCCGAGCCGTCCGCAGCGGCGAATGGAAAATGCACATCGGCGGCGGGAACAGGAAGCAGCAAAAACAAGGCAACCAACCGGCACTGACTCTCTACAATCTGGCCAGGGACATCAGCGAGACCACCGATGTGGCCGCCGAAAACCCGAAGATTCTCAAGCGCCTCTACAAGCAGGCGCAGACCTTTGACAAAGACCTGAAGGCCGACGCCCGCCCTCCAGGCGAAGTGAAAAACACAAAGAAGGAATAAAGCCAATCGCTCGGCCAAGCCGGATCAACGCTTGAGCAGCCCCAAGCTTTTGAGCCAGTCGCCGCAAAGTGCCGGCCAGTCGGTGACTGGGTCTTTCGAGGGGCGCAGACCGTAGCCGTGGCCACCGCTCGGGAACACGTGCAGTTCGCTCGTCACGCCGTGGCGGCGCAACTCCTGCCAAAACCGCACACTTCCCTCCGCAGGAACAGAATCATCACCCGCGTGAGTGAAAAAAATCGGCGGAGTGTTTTTTGTGATTCGCAACTCCGGCGACAACTGGGTATTCGTTTCCTTATCGACAAGGTACGCCGGGTAGATCAACACTCCAAAATCGGGACGACACCTCACCTTGTCGATCGCATCAACCGGCTTGTAATGACGTTTGTCGTAATTCGTTAGCGCCGTGGCAGACAGGTGTCCGCCCGCCGAGAAACCCAAGATGCCGATCCGTTTGGGATCCACCCCCCATTCCTTCGCGTGGTACCGGACAAGGCTCATCGCACGCTGCGCATCCTGCAACGGCGCGTCGTGTTTTTCGCGGTCCTTGCGACGCGGCACACGGTACTTCAGCACCACACCGGTGACGCCGATTGAATTGAGCCATTCCGCCACCTCAGTACCCTCCAGATCCCAGGCCAAAATACTATATCCCCCTCCGGGACAGATCACCACCG
>DASCOW010000401.1:0-4263 GCA_036012205.1 Verrucomicrobiota bacterium | reverse complement strand
CCAAAACCGCCGACCTCCTCCGCAAACACGGCGGCAAGACGGGTGAAGAATTGAAAGCTGAAGGGAAATGAAACCATTCAGAGGGTCTTTTTTTTGCCCTTCCCGACTAAAGCCCCGACTAAAACTCCAATTCGATAAGGTGTCAGTAAGGTGTCGAGAGGGTGAAAGTAACCCTTTTTCTAGGAAAAGAAGTGGTCGGGATGGAGAGATTCGAACTCTCGACCTCCTGACCCCCAGTCAGGCGCGCTAACCAGGCTACGCTACATCCCGAACCCGGCGACCGGCATCATAGTGATTTCTCAACGAATGGCAACGAAAAAGAATCGTGCTCCTAGCCAAGTTACTTTTTCTCCTCACTCTTTGCTTTCGGCTTGGGCTTGACTGTCAGCCACAAGTGAGCGACGGAGTTGAGCAACCGCTCGCCACCGGCTTTTTCCATACCGACGGGCGAGATCGCTGTGTGAATCGCCGCTGTACCCGGCTCGACGACGAGTAGAGACACCGGAACGTTTGCTGGCTTGGCTGATTCTGCTGCAACGAAATTCACCTTCACCGCCCCGCCCTTTTCAGTCGCAGGAATTTGCGCGCTGACGCCTTCTGGCAAACCTCGCACCACGACGGCGGGGCTGCCCTCGTAACCGTCGACGAAGCTGATCGTCACGGTCGTCTCAGCGTTTTTCCCGGCCTCCAACACAAGGCGATCCGGCGTAAATGTCGCGTTGAGGCTTGGCGTAATGCGATCCACTTCCAGCCTGTAAAAATGGGCGTTGCTCCCGGAGCGTATAAGGTCGCTGACAGCCAGCAGGTATGTCCCGTCCGCAGGCGCGGTCCAGTCGAGCTTGGCGTCCTGCCGCTCGCCCGAGTCGTCATCACTTGCTAGCTGCTTGCCACTGGCGTCTTCGACACGCAACACGGGATCGAGCGCAGAGTCGAACTCGGACGCGCGCAACCGCAGCCGCAGTTTGTCGCCTTTCCTAACCTCGATGCCGAAACGATCCTCGTCATCGGCTTGACTGATTTGCCCGTGAACCGCGCTTGGCCAAGCGATGGTAAGCGCTGAGTCTCCCGAGTTGTTGGGTTCAGTCTCTCGGTGGCCAGCGAGGTTCCCGACAATTACCGGCGCAGGTGCTGCCAAGCCTTTGGCCCCGACCCATGCGGTGCCGGCGGCAGTTGCCGTACTGACAACGGTTGCCTGGGCCGTTCCTGATTTTTCAAATCCCCAACCGGTCAAGTGAACGGGTGTTTTTTTGCCGCTCTGCACACCAAGCGGGGAGGTGTTCCAGGCGAAGGCTCCCGTACTGAGCGTGAGCCTGTAAACCGAATGGGCGTTGCTGGATGTCTTGCCCTGAAGCTTCGGCGTTGAGTTATACGGGAAACGGAGGCCGGCCATGGTCACCGTAAAAGTACCGGCTCTTTTCACCTGATAAACCAGCAGCGGATCGATGTTCTGCGTGTCTGGAGCAAACGCCACCTTGGTTTTGTTCTCATTTATCAAATGCAGGAAGGCGTCCACCGGCGAATCAACAGAATAGGCGTAGCACTGGGCGACGATCCAGTCGCCTTTTTCAGCTTGAACGGAGTAACAATCCACATCGCCAATCTTGTCGAGTCGGCCGTTGATGACCACCGGTTTTGCATCTAGGTGTTGAGCCACCTCAAGCGAGTCGTTCGGTTCTTCTTCCATCGCCTCCCCGGCCAGGCCAACGAAAAACATACGAGGCTGCGAGGCTCCGTCTGCATTATGAATGCGAATGAGATGCGGCCCAAGCGGGGCATCCTTAGCAATGGTTGCAGTGTAAACGCCTTTTTTGTCGTTGATCGGTTCCAGCTTGATCGCGCCGTCGCCGGACCAGGCACTCGCCGGCCAAGGATCGGGTACGGGATCGGCGGCGACCTCCACCGTGCTGCCCTGCTGGGCACCGGCAGGATACAGGCTGGAGACCACAGGCGGCTTGGCCAAGCCGCTCGGCCAAACGGAAAAAATGAAAAGCGCCGCACTGAAAGACGCGACGAAACGGTTTAGCCTCACCCGAACAGCTCCTTGATAGGCGCTCCGCCGTTGACCAGTGGAACAGGTTTACCGGTGTTGGTGTAAAGAATCTGGCGCGGGTCGATCCCCAGTTTGCGGTAGAGCGTGCATGCAAAATCCTCCGGCGAATGGATATTCTCCGAGGCATGGTAGCCCTTGACATCGGTCGCGCCGACGACCTGCCCGGGCGGCACCCCGGCACCGGCGACTAGCACCGACATCGCGTACGGCCAGTGGTCGCGCCCGCCGTCCTTGTTAATCTTGGGTGTACGCCCGAACTCGCCCAGCATGACGACCAATGTGCTGTCGAGTTGCCCGCGGTCGTGCAGATCGTTGATCAGCGCTGCCATGCCAGTATCCACATCCGTGGTTTTCTGTTTGAACTTGTCCTTGAAGATGCCGGAGTGATGATCCCAGCCACCGTTGTTGACGTGCACGTAAGACACGCCGACCTCTGACAGGCGCCGCGCCAACAGCAGGCGCTGCCCGAAACTGTTCCTTCCATAGCGATCCCTAACGGCGTCCGCCTCACTGCTGATGTCAAAGGCAGCCTGTGCCTCCTTGGAGGAGATCAGGTCGATCCCCTGCTGGTAAAAACTGTCAAAGTCGACCGTTGGATCCTCTGCCACGGCATCGGCGATGCGCGCCATGCGGTCGAGCGACTCCCGCAGCTTAAGCCGGGTGTTGGCTCTGCCCTCGCTGATATCCCTCGGCAGCACCACATCCCGGACACGGTAACCCTTGCCGTTCGGATCCCCATCGATAACAAACGGCGCATGCTGCCCACCGAGAAAGTTGGGGCCGGCGGACCGGGCCTTGTCGGGCATCGTAGTGTAAGACGGCAGCCCCTTGTAAATGCCGCGGTAGTGCGAGACCACAGCTCCCATCGACGGATGAAACGACACGGACGAACCGCAGTTCACGGGCACCGGCGTGGGTGACCCGGTGTTCATGTAATGATTACCCCCTCCATGGTTGGGGTCCTTGTGGCAGATCGAGCGAACAATGGCCATCTTGTCGAGCGTCTTAGCCAGCTTGGGTACCACCTCACTAAACTGCACCCCGGGAAGCGTGGTTGGGATGGGTTTGTACTCACCACGAATACCCGAAGGCGCGTCCGGCTTGGGGTCGAACGTCTCGAAGTGTGTCGGGCCGCCATCGAGCCAAACGAAGATGCAGTTCATCCGCTTCAGGCTTGGCTTATTGACTGACTGAGCGGCCCGTGCCCGCAACTGGAGCAATTCTCCCATGCCCATGCCGAGCACCCCCCCTGCTCCGAGCTGGATGAAGTCCCGTCGTGTGACTCCCTCGCAGTTTGTGTTCAGATTGCTCATTCCTGTTTCAGTGATTAAAGACGAATTCTGCGGAGTTGATCAAGGCCCAAATCAAATCCTCCACCGCCTGTTGCCGCTTGCCAGCCCCGGCCTCGATCGACTCGATTGCGATCTGTTTTTCTTGGTCGCTTGGCCAGCGTGAATACAGCGCCAAGTATAATTCATCCACAACCTCGCCACTTGGTTTGTCCGCTTGGCCAAGTCTGGCGGCGCGCCCGCTCTTGTCAGCCAATTTGGCCTGCAGTGCGTTCGAGTTCATCAAATGTAACGCCTGCACCATGCTCGGCCGGTCGTCTCGCTCAGCAGGGCAGTTTTCGCTGGAGTTGGGTAGGCCGAACGACTCCAACAACGCGGAGTTCATTCGCGTCGTCCACAACTCCACAGCCCGTGCATCCCGGCGCAGACTTTCATGACGACTTCCCACACCGGTCACTTGCACGAGGACGTCGTGCAGGTTTTCTGCCGAGAGCCGGCGACGATAAAACCGTGAAAAACTGCTCGTGTCCTGCGCATTGGTCTTGTTGGGCAGTGCGCTGAACTGGTAGAGGCGCGAGTTCATGATCCGCCGCATCAGGTGCTTTAGATCAAAGCCGTGCTTGATAAAATCCGCCGCCACCGCGTCGAGCAACTCCGGGTTGTCCGGTGGGTTGGTCGCGCGGAAGTCATCGACCGGGTGCACGATTCCGCGTCCAAAGAACTGTCCCCAAACCCGGTTCGCCATCGCCCGGGCCAGAAACGGATTCTCCGGTGCAAGCAGCCAATTCGCCAAAGTCGCTCTTGGATCGGCACCTGCCGCGGTGTTCAGCGGTTTGCCGGCCAGCGGCGTGGGTTTCATCACCTCGTTACTGACCGGGTGGCGCACGTTTCCGCCGGGTGCATGGTAAACAACCTCTGTACCGG
>DASCOW010000400.1:0-9506 GCA_036012205.1 Verrucomicrobiota bacterium | reverse complement strand
GCTGCTAGCCACCCTTATTTGGTTCACGATTGACACAATCAAGAGCGGCGGTAACTCAACCCGCTTTCAGGACCAGGCGCTCACGGAGAACAAGCTCAACAACTCCGCCATTATCCCCCTCGCCCCGACACAAGTCTCCACCAACCGCGTCAACGTCATTCAGGCTTACGACATCCGGGTGCTCAAACTACCGGAAGATCCTACGCAATACGTTCTCGAACCGGCGCAGGTCACGCTCACACTCGGATCGGATGCCGATCCCGCTCCTGACCTTACTAGCCCAGTTGCCGTCAAGGTACTGCTCGACCCCAGTGACATCCCTTTCGGAATCAACGAAACCAACAAACAGGTGCGTGTGCTGGTGCCAGAAGGCACCATAATAAAAGGAATCAACCCCAAGGAAGTGAAAGTCACCCGCGTTGTTGCGCCACCCTCTCCGTCTGCAGAAGAACAATCTGCCGGTGAAGATCCCGCCGAAAGCGGTGGAGAAAAGAACGAAGGTTGAGCCTTACCGCTCGCCAGCACCGACTCGCAGCAACTCACCGGGCAGGCGCCCCACCCGATGGGTCGACATTCGATCATCGATCGATCCCGTAACGAATCCCGATTGGCCAACGTGGCCGTCGCAAAATGCCACCATTGCTTTCCATGCATGCCGAAAATGCGCCGTCCGCTCGCGATCGTTCACGTAATAAAACTCCTCGAGCATCGGATGCTCTCGCGAAGCCGGCGACTGGAACGTGTTCACCTGCGCCGCGTCGGCGAGAAACACTGTGCTGCCCGGCTTGGCCAAGCGACTGATCCGCACGCCCCGCCCGGCGAGCCCGGCGAGCCCACCAGCCAAGTGCAAATTGTAACCGTAGCCATACGCCGCGCCAATGGCCTTCAACTTGAAACGCGAATCGACGTAGACCAGGCGCGGACAGGTCTCCACTCCGCTGCCGCCTAGGTACGGCTGCAGCGCGCCCTTAGCCAAGTCGAATCGCCGCGCACCCTCACCGCCGCGCTCGAGCCAACCGAACCAAAACAGGTTGCCGCCGTCCACCGACTCGCTTCGGTAGGAGAAAGCGCGATGGTCGTTGTCGCTCCAGTACATTTGCCCGGCAAGACCAAGTTGTCGGAGGTTGCCCGAACAAACCGCATCATGCGCCCTCCGCTTGGCCGCCGACAAAACCGGCAACAGCAAACTCGCCAAAATGGCAATAACCGCGATCACGACGAGCAGCTCAACCAGTGAAAAACCGGGCGCAGCAGATGGAAGCGTCTGCCCCAGCCGTCCGATTGGATTTACCAAACGCCCCCAAAGCGCCGCACAGCGCCGCACTCCATGACCCTGGCGCGATCCCAAGGCCCCATGGGGGGACGAGTTTTCGAGTCCGTAAGACTTCACTTTCGCATCCGATAAAACCCACCGCCTTCCAACGGTGTCTCATCAACCAATTTCAAAAAATATCCATCCGGCTGTACCCCGTTTTCAACTGGCTCCCAATTGATCAAATTACGGGACCGCTCCAAAACGTATTCACAAGCGCTAACACCAAAAGATCGTGCAGACCACTGCTCATCGATCAACCGCGCGTTCACAATTCGCGGCTGTGAGCGACCCACGGCGATTGCCAGGTTATCCACGCTGCCACCAGCCAGCAGGCTCGACTCGCTGCCTTTGGCCGTGTAGCTGCTGACCGAAAACGCATCGACAACGAAGCCCTGAAAACCGTCTTTTAATTGCACTGTTTGGATTTTCTTCCACGCATTGCCGTTCTCAAGCATGAACGTTTTCAACACCCGCTCACCGGAATCGTACTGCATCCGCACGGAGTATGTCTGACCCACGGCCATTGCGACGGGAAACGTGAATCCGGCAGCGAACTGACTGTTTGCAGAAGCTATCGCCGGGGAAATCGTCGCGCCAAAACCGGTATCCGGGAAGTAATCCCACTCGACCAGATTCGGTGAATCGCTGCCAGTACCGCGACTAAATCCACCAGCCTTGGCCGATCCGGTGTCGAGCAGGCCAAGCACAACCTCAAACGTGTACGGCTGTCCGTCGAGATGCCCCGCCTTCACTGTGTGCAGCGTGATGTCGAACGCAAATGCAAAGGTGTCCATCTCCGTCAACGTCAGGCCGAGCGGACGGTAAAACAGACTGTTCGGCTTCTCAGAATCCCACGTCACTGCCAGCGTCCCGCCCTCGGCATCCCACTTGAATAGCGACTCGTCGCCGTGCACCATCCAGCCGTTTGTCAGCGGATTGCTCGAGAAATCCTCGACGTGCCAAGCGAGGTTGTCGGTGCGTGGCCGGACATCGCTGACGGCATCGATCTCGGCCTTGCCTGACAACACCTCGAGACGGACGAACTGCACTTGCCCAAGAGATGCCGGGTTGCCATCAGCATCGATCGCCCAAGCGATATCGTAGCCGGTCCCGCCGCCGGAACCGGCGTAAAGTTCGCTGAACTTGACCAAGCCGCCGCTGTCAAAGTCGCCCTTGGCCAGCGCAGGATTCGTGGGCAACCCGAAGTCGCCGTTGCCGTCGGTCGGATGGTAGGCATCGAACGCCGGTGCTTGCTCCGGGGCGAGCGCAAACCAAGCCGCCCCGTCGGCACTGACCAACACGCGCGTCTCGCCGTCGGCTTGACCAAAGAGCAATCCATCCGTGATACCGCCGCCGCTGAAATCGCCATTGGTGATCGTGAAGCCCGCCGCACCGAACACGATGAAGTCGAGTCCGAACGGATTGAGCGGTTCGTCGCGAATTGGGCGGGCGAATTTCAGCGTCACTTCGCCGCCCTCGCCGATGGAGAGAATTTGATCGAGTCGGTATGGGGGACTGAACGGCGTGATCGGGCCGCCCCATTCGCCCGGCGTCTCGCGGGCCGGAGCGCCGAGAACGGTGTCCCTATTCGTGTAACCGGCGCCGCTGCTCCAATCGGTGGCGAAACCTACCCCCGATTTGTACGACACAACCTCGGCGGCAAACTGTGTGACCCGTGCCTCCCCGACTCCAGACAATGCGGCGAGTCCTAATGCGATGATAATGATACGTTCCATTTGTTGATCTCTTTTTGTTGAGACCAACAAGAGAGCGAAGCATAAAAAAAGACCTTCCGCGTGGGAGGGTCTTGGGATTAAAGCTGCACTGTCGTGCCGGCCTCATCCTTCTCAGATGCGGAGAAGTTGGCCGCAAAAGCGACCCGACGAGCATGACGGCGAAATTGACCTGACTTCGAACTGCAAAGCAGCCCGTCACAGTGGCGCAACCGTCCCCGAGTCTCACGAGGTTCCTTCCGGCGTCATGATTGTCTCTTGGCAAATGCCCAAGTCAAAGAACGATGTCGTGATACACTAGTTCGCCCCCCCAGCCAAGCGCAGAGTTTTCCTTGGCCAGTGGGGTCGGCTTCTGCTTGAATCCCCGGCCATGTCAAGATTGAGCCAAACCCTGACAACCGCCGCGCTGCTGACCGTGCTTTCGCCGGTTCGAGCCGAGATTCTCCCGCCAGGCAACCGCCCTCTCCCGCCCGGACACCATGCGCTGATCCATGCCAAGGTCGTTGTCAAGCCAGACGTCACGATCGACGATGCCACGGTCATCATCCGCGATGGGCGTATCGTCTCGGTCACTAAAAAAGGCCAGGCACCCGGCACCGCCCGCGAATGGGACATGACCGGCCTGACGCTCTACGCCGGCTTTATCGATCCGTACGTCACCGAGGCCAAGCCGATTTCGACCACGATGACACAAAGCATCACCGGCGCCGGCGCAACCGCCGCCGGCAAACCGGGCTTTCTCGGCGCACCGGGCAACGAACTTGACGCCGGCACAACCGGCCCCGGCTCCGGCCTGTCCACGATGGAGCCAGAGCACGATGTCACCGATACGTTCAGCCCGAAGCAGGACACACATCAGGCACTGCGCGCGCAGGGATTCACCGCCGGCGCGCTCACCCCGACCAATGGCATCATCCGCGGCCAAAGCGCGCTCATCTCGCTTGGCCAGGGCTCACCAAACCGGCTTGTCATCAAGCCGCGGCTTTTTCAGCACATCGTATTCGATCCAAAGGCTGCCAAGCCGGATGAGTTCCCCAAGTCACTCATGGGAGTGATCTCTGCGATTCGCCAGACCCTCTCCGACGCTCAACACTACAACGACACTTGGGAGTACTACCGAGCCAACACCGGCACGTTCAAACGGCCGGCCTACAACCAGTCGCTCGACACACTCCAAGCCGTGCTAAAAAACAGACAACAGGTCGTCATCGAACCGGGCAGCGTGCTCATGGTGGACAAGGCAACACGGCTTGCCGGCGAGTTCGGCATCCAGCCGGTCATCGTCGCGACCGGCCATGAATGGCGACGGCCGGATCTCGTGAAGCCCGCTGCCACCCGTTTCATCGTGCCGATAAATTTCCCCAAGGCACCGAAAATGCCGAGTGACTCCGACTGGGAGCGAGTCTCGCTCGACCAACTCCGCGCCTGGGACTGGGCTTCGGACAACCCTGTTTTACTGCAGAAGAACGGCTTCGAGATCGCCCTCACCACACACGGGCTCAAGGACAAAAAGACATTCCGGGAGAACCTAGCCAAGGTCATTGAGCGCGGCCTAGCCAAGCGCGACGCGCTCGCTGCACTGACTACCACGCCGGCCAGACTCACCGGCGTCACCGACCAACTCGGCACCGTTGAAACCGGCAAACTGGCCAACCTCGTCGTGGTCGAGGGCGACTACTTCAACCCCAAGGCCGAGCTTAAGGGCGTCTGGATCGAGGGCCGATGGATCACGCTCAAACCGGAGAAACTCGCTTGGGTCGACAAGAAAAAAGAGGACGAAGAAAAGGAGGATGAGGAAAAGGAAGACTCCAGTGAAGAGTCTGACAAACCAGACACGCGGCTCGCCCGATCGCCGGTCGGCGAGCACAACGTGCTCGAACCCAGCGCCGTACTCGTCCGCAATGCCACGGTTTGGACGAGCAGTAAGCGCGGCGTGCTCAAAAAGCATGACCTGCTGGTCGTCGACGGCAAAATCAAACGGATCGGCCGCGACCTGCCGTCGCCCGAAAATGCGCACGTGATCGACGCCAAGGGCAAACACGTCACCGCCGGCCTTATCGACGCCCACAACCACAGCATGATCCTTGGCTCAGTAAATGAAGGCACCCTGCCCTCATCGGCGATGGTCTCGATCGGCGATGTCGTCAACTCCGAGTCACCAGAAATTCACCGCCAACTCGCCGGCGGACTGACCGTGGCCAATCTGCTGCATGGATCGGCCAACCCGATCGGAGGCCAAAACGCAGTCATCAAGCTTAGACTTGGCCAAGGGCCGGAGGGGATGAAATTCAAGGCCGCGCCTCCCGGTATCAAATTCGCGCTGGGCGAAAACGTGAAGCAGTCCAACTGGGGCGACAACAAAAACACGCGATTCCCCCAAACCAGAATGGGCGTTCCGGCCTTCCACGAAAACCGCTTCACCGCCGCATGGCAATACAACCGCGAGTGGCGTCACTTCCGCGAGAAAGGAGGCCCTCCCCCGAGACGCGATCTCGAACTGGAAACGCTTGGCCAGATCATCAATGCCGAACGGTGGATTCACTGCCACTCGTACAGGCAAGATGAAATCCTCGCCTTCATGCGCACGATGGAGAAATTTGGCGTTAGGATTGGCACACTGCAGCACGTTCTCGAGGGCTACAAGGTGGCCGACGAAATTGCCGCGCACGGCGCCGGCGGCTCCTGTTTTGCCGACTGGTGGGCTTACAAGTACGAAGTCATCGACGCCATCCCATATGCTGGGAGTCTGATGCACGAGCGGGGCGTGGTGGTGTCGTTCAACTCCGACTCATCCGACCTCGCACGGCGCCTCAATCTCGAGGCCGCCAAGGCCGTGAAGTACGGTAGCACGAAGGAAACCAAGGCACTGCAATTCGTCACCATCAACCCGGCAAGACAATTACGGATCGACCACCGCGTCGGCTCGCTCGAAGTGGGGAAGGACGGCGACTTCGCCGTTTGGTCACTACACCCGATGAGCACCGGCACAGTCTGTCTGGAAACGTGGATCGAGGGCAAACGCTACTTTGAGCGGAACGAAGCGCTGCAACTCGCGGAAAGCAGGGCGACAGAGCGGGAAAAACTTCTGTCAAAGGCGAAGGGCGAAGCGAAGAAGGAAAAGAAAATGGAGGATGACAAAGACTCCGAGGACGCCCGGGCCTCCTTTTTCCGGCGAGCACTCGAGACAGCGCACGGCTTGGGCGTAGTCGATTGCAGAGACTGCAAAATTGAAACCGAATAATCCAGCAGGAAAACCGACATGACATTCAAAAAATCATTCATTCCGGTATTGATAATCACGACAATCGCGATGTTCGCCGCTTGGCCAAGCGGATTGGCTGAACGCGCGCTGTTCACCAACGCCGTGGTACATACCATCTCCGGGCCGATCCACTCACCTGGATTCGTGTTTGTCGACGGCGACACGATCAAGGCCGTCGGCCCAGCCGAAGAGCAACCCGACGCCGGAGAGGCGCAGGTTGTCGACCTCAAGGGACAGCACCTATTCCCCGGACTTATCGCGCCGACCACAGCACTTGGCTTGATGGAAATCCCGGCCGTGCGAGCCACGGTCGACACAAACGAGGTTGGCGCCTACACGCCGGAGGTAAAGTCGTGGCTTGCAGTCAATCCCGACTCAGAACTCATCCCGGTCGCTCGCGCCAACGGCATCACCCACTTTGTGCCAACACCGCAGGGAGGCACGGTCACCGGGCAGTCCGGACTGATGGCCACCATCGGCTGGGGGTACGAGAACATGCTTCGCCACTCGCCGGTCGCTCTCCATTTGTTCTGGCCTTCGATGAACATCAACCCCGCTGCGGACGACGCCAAGAAGCAGGCCAAAAATCGCGATAAACGCCTGAAGGAGATCGACGATTTCTTTGAGGAAGCCCGCGCCTACGCCAAGTCGCAAACGGCTCCCAGGCACAAGGGTGTCCCCACCTGGGACGCGATGCTGCCGTGGGTGCGCGGCGAAAAACCGGTGCTTATTCACGCCAATTCGCGAGTGCAAATCGAGTCTGCGCTCAAGTGGGCAACTCAGCGCGGGTGGAAGCCGATTATCGCGGGTGCACGCGACGCATGGCAAATCGCCGAACTCCTGGCCAAGCACAACGTGCCTGTGATTTTCGAGCACACGTTCACGCTTCCGACGCGCGACTTCGACCGGTACGACGCCCAATTTCGTGCTGCTGGTGTTCTGCATAAGGCCGGCGTAAAGGTTGTGTTCAGTGAGGGGTTGGCCCGCTTTGCCGCTTCGAACGCCCGCAACCTCCCCTACTCCGCTGCCCAGTCGGCCGCGCACGGACTGCCACGGGCCGAGGCGCACAAAGCCATCACACTGAACACGGCGGAAATCCTCGGCGTGGCCAAGCGGCTCGGCTCAATTGAGGCCGGAAAGGAAGCAACCTTTTTCACGGCCAACGGCGACATCCTTGAAATCCGAACACAGGTGAAGCAGATGTGGATCGCCGGCAGAAAGGTCAACCTCAACAACCGACACAACCGCCTCTACAAAAAATATCGCAGCCGCCCAAAGCCCGAAAAAGGCGATGCAGGCAAGCATCCCGTGTCCGCCAAACTGCCGGAACACCTGAAACTGCCCGCCTTCTACAAGAAGAGCACGAGAGTCAAAGGCTTCCCGATTGTTTCGTCGGACAAGGTTTCCGATTTCGCGCTCAAGGAGGCCGCCTATCTCATCGACAAGATGATCGGCCACAGGCAAGACATCATCGACAACATGATCAAGCGCAACTGTCGCTTGGTCGTCATGGCGTATAACGAACTCACCACGCAGGTGCCGGAGCACAGCAAAATGACACCAGCCAAGTTTTGGGATCGGCGCGCACGGGGCCTCGGTTCCTCCCGCTCCGACCCGGTAGTCAGTTGCGCCGAGGAAAACCTGCTCTGCTATCCCGGCGATCCGTACAACACGGAGAATATCATGATCCACGAGTTTGCCCACGCCATCCACCTCAACGGCATCTACGACGTGGACATGACATTCGACAAGCGGCTAGCCGAAACCTACAAGGCCGCCATGGCTGGGGGATTGTGGAAGAGCAAATACGCCGCCAACAACAAGGCCGAGTACTGGGCCGAGGGTGTGCAAAGCTGGTTCAACACCAACCGTCCACCGGACCACGACCACAACCACGTTGATACCCGCGAGGAACTCAAGGAATACGACCCAGCCTTGGCCAAGCTGGTTGGGGAGATTTTCGGCGACACCGGGTGGCGCTACCAGCGCCCGTCCCAGCGCAAGTCGCCCGGTCACCTTACGGGCTTCGATCCGCTCGATGCCCCCACCTTCAGTTGGCCCAAGGAACTCAACGACCACTATCTCAAGCACGTCCGGGATCAGAACAAGAGATAAGCTCAGCACTTGGTTGACTGCCTTCCGTTTCGCCAGTAAACAACGGGGATGCGAATCTTATCCGCCCTGCTTGCTACTGCAGCCTACTCTCTTCTTGCTCTTGCAACCAAGGCTGAGAAACCCAACATCATCGTCATTATGGCCGACGACCTCGGTTACGGAGACGTTGGCTGCTACGGTGCCAAGCCTGAGCAGTTGAAGACCCCGAACATCGACCGCCTCGCCGCCAGCGGCCTGCGGTTCACCAGTGGCTACTGCTCCGCCTCGACCTGCACACCGACACGCTTCTCGTTCCTGACCGGCAAATATGCGTTTCGGCAGAACAACACCGGCATCGCCCCGCCAAACGGGCCGGCTATCATCCAACCCGGCATTGAGACGCTGCCGTCCCTGCTGCAGCGTGCCGGCTACAAGACTGCCGTCATCGGGAAATGGCACCTAGGCCTGGGCGGACCAAGCGGACCAGACTGGAACGGCGAACTGAATCCCGGACCGCGCGAGATCGGTTTCGACTACAACTACCTACTGCCTACCACCAACGATCGTGTGCCGCAGGTGTATGTGGTGAACCATCGCGTGAAGAACCTCGACCCAAAGGATCCGCTTTGGGTCGGCCGAAAAAAGCCCAATCCGGACCACCCGACCGGGTTGACACACCGGGATACGCTGAAGATGGACTGGAGCCACGGCCATAACTCAACCATTCACAACGGCATCAGCCGCATCGGTTTTTACACTGGCGGACACGCGGCGCGCTTCCGCGATGAGGACCTTGCCGACGAGTGGGTGAAGCAATCCAACAAATGGATCGAGGCCAACAAGGGGAATCCGTTTTTTCTGTTTTTCTCGTCGCACGACCTTCACGTTCCTCGCATGCCACACGAACGGTTTCATGGCACTTCCGAGCTTGGCTTTCGCGGCGACGCCATTGTGCAACTCGACTGGTGCGTCGGCGAACTGGTCAAAACACTCGACCGCCTAGACCTCTCCAAAAACACAATGATCGTCTTCTGCTCAGACAATGGCCCGGTCGGCGATGACGGCTACAAGGACGGAGCACTGGAGAAGATGGGCGACCACC
>DASCOW010000399.1:0-4162 GCA_036012205.1 Verrucomicrobiota bacterium | reverse complement strand
CGATCGGCTCCGTGCCCTCTGCTGCCACGGTGAACGTTGCCGTCTCTCCCTCGATCACCCGTGCCTCCATCGGCTGCTTCGTGATCGTGATCGGCACGTGCACGGTAATCGTGACTGAATCACTCTCCACCGTTCCCGCCTCGTTGCTAATGCTGACGCTGTACGCCGCCGCATCGCTTGTCGTCAATGCATCAAATACCAATCCTTGGGCGTTGGCTCCCTCGAGCGCCTGGCCGTCCTTAGACCACTGGTACTCCAGTGGCTCGGATCCACTGGCCACCACTGACAACTTCAACGCTTGGCCAAGCAGCTTCGTCGCCCCTTCCGGTTGACCGAGAATCACCACCGGCTGAACCACCGTCAGCTTGACCTCTTCGCTGACCAGTGATCCGGCCGGGTTTTTCATCACCACTTGGTAGCTGCCCTCGTTGGCTTTGCTCGCATTGGCCACCGTCAGCTCAGCCCCGTCGACTCCCTCAACCACTTCGCTGTTAAACCGCCACTCGTACTCGATCGGCTGGCTGCCCGAAACCTCGACGCTGAACACGGCCGGATCGCCGGAGATGGCACGGGCAGTACTTGGCTTGGTCACCCATTCAAGTGGCGCATAAACGTCCACCTTGGCCGTTTCGCTGGTCACGGAGCCGGCTTCGTTCTTGACGGTGGCATGATAGCTACCGGTGTCGGCGACCTGGGCTGATTCGATCACCAGTTTTTCGGCAACTTCATCCTCCAGAATATCCCCATCCTTGAACCACTGGTATTCAATGACCGGCGAACCGCTGGCACCGACGCGGAGTTCCAGCGGATTCCCTGTCACCTTTTCCTGCGACTCGGGCTGTGCGGTGATCTCCACCGGCAAAATCAAGGAGAGCTTGACCTCCTGGCTGGCAACCGCTCCTGCCGGGTTCTTCACGACAACTTGGTAGCTGCCCTCCGCAGGCGGCTGGACATTCGGAAGAGTGAGTGTCGCCTGAATTTCACCGGTGATGACCTGGTTATTGAACCGCCACTGGTAAGTGAGCGGCTCGCTGCCCGTTGCTTCAACCGCGAACACGGCGGTCACCCCCTGAATCTTTCGAGTGCGAATAGGTTGCTGGACGATAATAACAGGGTCGTAAACCGTGACAACTGCCTCCGCACTCGGTGCCTCGCCGCCTTCGTTCGAAATGATAACGCTGTACACCCCAGAGTCGCCCGTTTGGAGATCGGAAAACGCCAGTTTTGACTTGGTTGCCCCTTCAATTTTTTCACCGTCCTTGAACCATTGGTAAGCCGGTTGGGTTCCACTAACCGCGACCTTCATGGCAAATTCCTCGCCTCTTGTTTTCTCCACGCCCACAGGCTGAACAAGAATCTGGACGGGTTGAACCACTGCCAGTCTCGCCTCGTTACTGACGACACGCCCCGACGGGTTGCTGATCACGACCTGATAGCTGCCTTCGTTTGCGGTGCCGACATTCGCCACCGGCAACTCGGATAATGTTGCCCCTGCGATTTCGCTGTTGTTAAACAGCCATTGATACGCGAGCGGCTCGCTTCCTGTGGCATCGACCCGGAGCACCGCTGTTTCACCGCTGATGGCTCGCGCCGGTTGCGGTTGCTGGGTGATAACGACCGGTTGATAAATGGTGACCTGCGCCTCCTCGCTGGTCGCCTCGCCGGCTGTGTTTTTGACCACCACGCTGTACTCGCCGGAGTCCGTCGGAACAGCGCTGTTGATCTTCAAGACCGGCTCGTTGCTCTCCAGCACCGGTTCCCCGTCCCTGTGCCAATGGTACGTCAGCGGTTCACTGCCCCCTGCGGCCACGCGCAGGATCAACTGATCGCCCTTGCGCCCCGTATAGGATGCCGGATGGGCCAGAATGACGGGCGGGATGACCACTTTGAGCCTG
Source organism: Verrucomicrobiota bacterium (assembly GCA_036012205.1). Lineage (GTDB taxonomy): Bacteria > Verrucomicrobiota > Verrucomicrobiia > Limisphaerales > UBA1096 > UBA1096. Next base: position 2,267 of record DASCOW010000399.1, on the reverse strand, counting down.
GCACTCTCGCTCCGTACCGTGCCCACCATGTTGGTGACGTCCACCTCGTAAACACCGCGGTGATAGTCCTCGACCTGCAGAATGCGAATTTGGGAACCGGTTGCTCCATCCACCGCTTTGCCGTTGTGATACCACTGGTAGCTGAACGGGCCGGTCCCAGCCGCAACCACCTTCAACACCGCCACGGCGCCCTCGTTGGCTCTTGTATCCTCCGGCTGAGTGATGACAGTGACCGGTTCCAGCACTTCCAACTCAAAAACAGAGCCGCGAACGCTCCCCACGGCGTTGACCACCTCGACCTGATACAGGCCGGCATCATCGGTCGTGATATTATCAATCAACAGATCTGCGCTGCCGCTTTGATACAACGCGCCTTGGCGATACCAGTTGTATGTCAGCGGCTTGGTGCCGCTCGCGCTGGCTTGCAGCTTCAGTTCGCTGCCCACCAATATCGCTTGATCCTCCACCTGCCGCGTCAGCTTGGGTATCACACTGACATTGAGCTTGGCCTCACGGCTTCTCACGCGGCCGGCTTCGTTTCTGACTTCGACCTGATACAGGCCGCGGTCACTCTCCTGCACGATGCCGATTTCAAACACCAGCCCGTCGGCACCATCGATCGGACTGCCTCCGTAGTACCATTGGTAACCCAGCGGGCCGGTTCCATCGGCCTCGACGGTGAACCGCACAATGGAGCCCTCGCTCACTGCCAGATCCTTAACCTCCTGCGTGATCTGCACCGGCAACACCACGACCAGTGTGGCAACTGCACTTTCCACCGTGCCGCCTCGGTTGGTGACCAGTACGCTGTAGTCGGCCTGATCCGAAATTGTGATCCCATCCAGTTGCAGCTTCGGCTCCGTCGCGCCCACCAGTACCACCCCATCCTTGAGCCACTGGTAAGTGAGGGGCTTGCTGCCTCCGGCGATCACGCTGAACGACACCGACTGTCCCTGCACCACACGCAGGCTGGCGGGCGCCTGCACGATCTCCGGCAACGCCACGACGTCCAGGCTGGCTTTGCCGCTCCGGATCGTCCCGACCGGGTTGCTGATTTCAACCTGGTAGCTGCCCGCGGCGGCCAAGCTTAAGTCTTCCAGCTTGAGCACCGCTCCGTCGGCCTCCTCAAGCAACGTCCCATCCCTAAACCACCGATAGGTCACCGGAGCGCTGCCGCTCACCTCCACGTCAAGCTTGGCACTCCCCCCGGCCAATGACATGACGTCCTCAAGATCGTATACCAACTCCAGCGGCAGGTTGACCGTCAACAGGGCCGAGTCGCTTTCCGTCTCCCCTGCCTCGTTGCGGACGCGCAGGCTGTAAAAGCCGGCGCTCTCGCGGGTGACATCCGTCAACATCAGGTCCGGCTCGACCGCCCCGTCGATCAATTCCCCGTTGAAATACCACTGAAAGAACAACGGCTTCGAGCCGGAAACGGCGACCTTGAAGACCGCCTTGCCGCTCTCGTTGACGGATTGATCAAGCGGATGCCGCGTGAACTTCGGCCCTTGGTTTACATTCAGGAAAGCCTCGCTCCGCACGGCGTTGATCTGGTTCGCCACCTCCACGGCATAAAGGCCTTTTTGCAGTTGGCGAATGCTGTTCAACACCAACTCCTCCCCCGTTTCGTCCGGCAGGTTGTTGCCCTCGAAAAACCACCGGTACGTGAACGGGCGCGCGCCCTCCGCCTCGACACTCAGGACGACATCCGTGCCGACCCGCACGGTGCGGTCCTTCAGTCCACGGACGATCTCCACCGGCAAATTCAGCGACAGGCGCGCCGGCTCGCTCACAAACTCCCCGCCGGCGTTGGCCAGGCGCACGTGGTACAGGCCGCCGTCCGGCTTTTGGACAGAGGGCAGGTCGAGCACCAGACTGGCCTGCCCGTCAATCAACTGGCCATCCTTGTACCACTCCACTTGAATCGGCTCGGTACCAATGACGATCAGGATGAATTTGTGCGGATCGCCCAGGTTGACCGTCGCAGAGTTCAGCCCGCCCTCAAGCACCGGTGGTTCGAGCACATTGAGGAGGGAAACCTGGCTGCGTGTTTTGCCCAGATTATTGACAATCTCCACCTCGTATTCTCCGGCGTCCTTCACCGAGATTGTTTCCAGCTTCAGTACCGGGCCGGTCGCATCCGCTATCGCCTCCCCGTTGCGGTACCATTGGTAAACGATCGGCTTGAGACCGACCGCCGACACACTCAACTGGCCCGAGCCGCCGGCCACGACGGCGAAGCCCTCCGGCTCCACGAGGATGCTCGG
>DASCOW010000398.1:0-2199 GCA_036012205.1 Verrucomicrobiota bacterium | reverse complement strand
ATTCACCGACCGTTTTTGAGCAGAGCGATAACCTGGGCGGTCGCCTGCTGACTGAACACGACGAGGAACAACTGCCTGCCTGGGTGCTTGAGGGGGAATTTAAAGTCCTCCGCGGCATGGGCGTCGAGTTCAAGACTGGTGTTGTTCTTGGCCGGGATATTTCACTGGCGCAACTTGGCGAACAATTCGGGGCTGTTTGTCTTGCTCTTGGCCAATCTGAACCCGCTTCGCTTGAGACGCTTGGCCTTGAGACCACCGACAAGGGGATCAAGCTCAATCCCAAGACTGGGCAGACCTTAATCGAGGGCGTCTTCGCCGCCGGCAGCGTCGTCAAGCAGCAACCGGCCATGCTCAAGCTTGTGCAGGGTGCCAAGGGCGTGGCCGAGTGCATCAGTCAATTTTTGAACGGGGAATCCATCACCGGCATCGTCGAGATGTACAACCACATGATGGGTCGGTTGCAGGAGGGTGAGATCGATATCTTCGTTAGCGGTGCCAGCCCCATTCCGCGGATCGGTTCCGACGGACTCGAGTTGAACGGATTCAGCCAAGCCGAGGCCGAGGAGGAAACCACTCGTTGCATGCACTGCGACTGCCGTGCCAAGGACCACTGCTCCCTGCGTATTTACAGCGACGAGTACGGCGCCAAACAGGCCGAGTTCAAGGGCGAAACCCGGGCCAAGCACGAGCACATCAACCAGAATGCTGGTGCTGTTTACGAGCCTGGCAAGTGCATCAAGTGCGGCCTCTGCGTGCGTGTTACCAAGGACGAGGGGGAGGAGTTTGGATTCACCTTTGTTGGGCGTGGTTTCGACGTCAAAGCCGGCATTTCACTCAACCAAACCCTCGATCGAGGCCTCGAGAAAGTGGCCGGGAAAGTCATCGAAGCCTGCCCCACCGGTGCCCTCGAGGAAAACGAGAAATACCAACCAGTGGCGCCCAAGGACGTGTGATTGGGCCAGTGCGGCCTGTTTGGTCAAGCGGAGTGGTTGACAAACCGGGCCAAGATGTTCACGTTCTCCCGCTGACCCGATGAGTGGGGGGTGCCCCCCCAGCAGTGGCCTTGGCCAAGTGTAATAAAAACAAAAAACAAACTTATGACTAAAACGACGACGACAAGACGCAGTTTTCTCAAATCTTCACTGGCCACCGGCACCGCTGCATTGATATGCGGCACGAAGGGGCAGGTCAGCGTGCACGGCGCGAATGACCGACTACGCATCGCGGTGGCTGGCCTGAACGGGCGCGGAGGCAGCCACATTGGCGGCTGGCTGGGCCAGAAAAACGTGGAAATCGCCTACCTGATCGATCCGGACACAAAGGCGGTCGACCGCAAGATGTCTGAGGTCAAAAAGAAGACCAAGGGCAAGTTCAACACCAAGGGAATTTCGGATATTCGAGAGGCTTTGGCTGACAAGTCGGTGGACGCGATCTCGATCGCTGCGCCGAATCATTGGCACTCGCTGATGACAATCTGGGGTGCCCAGGCCGGCAAGCACGTATACGTCGAGAAACCGATGAGCCACGACGTGCACGAGGGCCGTGTGGCGGTCGAGGCGCAGAAGAAGTACGGCGTTGTGATCCAGCACGGCACGCAGACGCGCAGCAGCGCGAATGTCGCCGGCCTACACGAGATGATTAACGCCGGCAAATTCGGCAAGCTGAAGGTTTCGTACGGCTACTGCTGCAAGCCGCGGACTGGCATCGGATTCAAGAGTCCATCCGCGCCGCCGCCCAACTTGGATTGGAACCTGTGGCGCGGCCCGGCTGTGATCGACACATACCATGACAACTATGTGCACTACAATTGGCATTGGTTCTGGGAGACCGGCAACGGCGACCTGAACAACCAAGGCACACATCAACTCGACGTGGCGCGCTGGGCGATGGATCCGTCACTGACGAACCCGGTCCGTGCGATGGCGATTGGCGGCCGTTTCCAGTGGGGCGACCAGGGCGAGACGCCAAACACTATGTTTGGCATCGCCGAGTACCCGAACGGCCAGACACTGTTCTTCAACGTGCGCAATGTAAACTACGACGGGTATCAACGCCAGGTGGAGAATGAGTACTACTTTGAGGATGGTGGCCGGATTGTCCGCGGTCAGTATTACGCAAAGGGCAGTGACAAGGGCGAGAAGCTTTCGATACCCAACGGCAAGGTGACCCCGGGCGGCAACTGGGGCAGCTTCATCGCCG
>DASCOW010000397.1:0-15579 GCA_036012205.1 Verrucomicrobiota bacterium | reverse complement strand
CGGCGAAAGCCAGCAGCGAGAGGGACAAGGCCGCCTTGGCCTCGATGCCGATTGTCGTGGCACCCAGCAGCCACACATAGAGGTTTTCACGGACGCCAATGCCGCTGGGAGTGATCGGCAGCGCGCTGATGCAGATGATCGCCGGCACGATGAGCAGCAGCACACGGAGGTGTTCTCCCATCGGCAGGCCAAGTCCGAAGCCAAGCGCGACGATCTGCAACACGCAGGCCAAGCTGAGCAGCATCGACCAGCCAAGCACACGCGGAAGGAAACCCGGATTCTCGCCGAAGGCATGGCACGCCTCGATGCAGCGCACCAGTACGTCGCCCTTGGGCAGCCTGGCCAGGAGCGCCTCAAACTTTTGTCGCGGTTTCGTCGGCCCGGCCCAAAACGACAGTACGACGAACAAGCCGCTCACGAAAAGCATGCCGAGGATGACGAGCATCACGGCCATGAAGCGTTGCTGGCTCATCACGACGCTCCAGTTGACCAAGACCATCAGCGAAACGAACAGCAGCATGGCGAACAGACCAAGCAACCGATCGACGACCACCGTGGTCACCGCCTCGGCTTTTTTGTGAGCGGTCTCTGCAGCTGCAAAGTACGCCTTGAGCAGATCGCCACCGGTTGAGCCAAGCAGGAAAGAGTTGAAAAAGTGGGCGACCAGCGAAATGCCGGCGGCTCGGCCAAGCGGCAGTTGCAGCCCCTGAACCGCCAACACCAGTTGCCAGCGAGCCATGCCGATAAAGATAGTGGTACCCATGAACACAAACGAAACCAGCAGCCAGCCGAGGCTCACGTTGGAGATTGTTTTCCACAAGCCGGCCGGTCCAACTGTCCAGCTCTCGCGGACTTGTTCGGCAAACGACAGTGCGCCCCAGCTTTCGCCGATTTGCTGCTCGGCTTCACCGGCGAAAATGATGTGCAAAATCCACGTCACCAAAACGAGGCAGACCGCCAGTTTCAGCGAGAGGCGCAGCGCGTTGGACGTGGAGTTCAATCCTCTCCCCAGATGGATTTCAGGTGGGAGACGCCCTCCTTCGCGGCGTCGGGTTTGAGGCTCGGGCTTAACTCGAACACTTTGATGTGTTCCGGCTTCACGAGGTGCCTGAGTCCCTCGAAATCGATCATGCCCCGGCCCGGCGGTCGGTGGTCGCGGGCCGGGAACTGCACGTCATGCAAATGAAAGCCGCCCAAGCGTTCGGCCATCGACTCGAGGTGCAGCCTGTGGTGGATGAAGCCGAGGTTTTCCTTGATCTGTGCGTGGCCGATGTCGTGCCAGTAGCAGATGTTCGGATCCTCGAAGCGCTGGAAGAAAAAATCCCAGTCGGTGTCGAGGGGGATTTCCTCGAGCGACTCGCGGATTTCAATCCCGAGCTTGATGCCGCGCAGGCTCGACTGTTCGGCGATGCGCTCGAGCATCTCGAAGGCGAGGTCGCAATATTTCGTCTTCTTTTTCTCTCGCTTCATCTCCGCGGCCTGGCACAGCTTTTGGTATTTCGGGCTGTCCTGTTTTCCGGCTTTGAGCAGGTCGATGAGTTTGTCGGTGTAGTTGCGCATGTCAATCTCGCCCATGTGCAGCACGATCAGCCTAGCCCCGAGTTGATCAGCCATCTCGATGGTTTTCATCGTGTGCTTGTAGGCGTTGTCGCGCTCGCGGGCGTTGGTCGAGGAAAACTTGAAGACGTTCGGGTTGGCGTGGTTGCAGCCGATTGGCAGAGGGCAGAAGTTGTGCAGTGTGGAAATTTTAATCACCCCGGCTTCGACGGCCTGCATGATGCCGGGTACGAGGCTGAGCCTTATACCATGGCTAAGTTCGGCGTATTTGAAGCCAAGATCCCGGATCTCCTCCAGCATGGTCCGGCCATCAGTGTGGCGGTGGGAGTTCCAACAGGTGGAAAAGGAATACATCTCGTGACAAAAAAATAGCCGGAAGCTGCCTTAACTGACAACTTCCGGCAAAAAAAGTTTCGGGCAATCAGGCGTCCGCGTGGCGCGTTTTCAGCATTTGCGTGAATTTAGCCACTTTCATCTTGCGGCGTTTGCGCACGCTTGGCTTTTCGTAGTAGCGATTATTGCGTGCGTCCTTGATCACGTTTTCCCGGTCGAGCCGCTTTTTCAAGCGGCGCAACGCCCTGTCCAATGTCTCGCCTTTTCTAATGCGTATTTCAGTCAAATGAGATTCACTTCCTTTCCAAGTGTCAGCCGGCAGAAATTATACCCACCCCCGACAGCAGAGCGGAGGCTAGTGTCTGTTCTGATGGCTGTCAACTTGGAATACAGGGACAATTTGTCGCAGTTCATTGTGATTGAGGAAATTGTGAAGAACTGGTGAAAAACTCTCCAACACATTTCCTGAAAACCCTTTTTTTCCTTAAAAACTGCTTTTTTTTGATAGTTTTCAAACGGTGCATAAGCAAGAGGCAGATCGGCTTAACTGGTTCGCATTGCTCAAGTTAGAGGTGTTTGTCCCTTTTTTGGATGACTGCACGTTTTATTGGCGACCGAGGAATTGGTCGCGGCCGCCTACCAAGGCTTCCATTTTCCGGTCTGCCACGGTCCGTGGCAGCATCCAGAAACCGCAATCGGGGTGGACCCATTTGATTCGTTCGATGCCCAAGACGGCTACGGCGTTCTCGATCCGGCCCGCGATCACGTCGTTTGACTCGACTTCATTGTCTTTGATGTCCACCACGCCGACACCGAGCTTGGTTTCCGGCTTCAGTTCGTTGAATGCCTCAAGCTCGTCGTAGCCTCTGCGAGCGAATTCGAGCACGAGGTGATCGAGATCCAGACGGTTGAGGAATGGCATCAAGTCCTGCCAGTACCCTTTTTGGATCGACTGTCCGCCGTAGTTGCCGAAGCAGAGGTGCAGCGATTTTTCGCCTTGGATGCTGCCGAGCGCGAGGTTGAACGGTTCGTGCGCCCAGTCGGCGTCTTCGACGTGACCGGTCAGGTGTGCCTCGTCCATTTGAATTACCGGTGCGTCGATGGATTCGATCTGTTTGCGCAGCAACTCGGCAAGTGCCATCGTCAGCATTCGGATGTCCCCGTACTGCCGATCGAGCAACGTGCGGGCCAGCATGTATGGTGCGGTGAAGGTGAACATCGTGTCTGTACTGGAAAGCCCTCGGAATAGCTGCCAGTCGTGCGGCAGGTTGAGCGTGCCCTCGGTGAGCGGCCCCTCGACCACTCCGGCTGGTTGTGCGCGGAAGCCCATCCGCTGTTCGGCGGCAAACTTGGTCAAATCCTCCCGCGTGAGGGCTGGCGAGATGCCGCCCATCGGCTTGATGAAGTAGTCGATCATGCCGTTAGTCTCCGGGTGGTTTATGTCGAAGCGGGACAGCTCGCCATCGGAGACGAGGTCGATCCCGGCAAGTTCCTGTGTCTTGAGTACGACCAAAATGGCATCGCGAAGGGCGGGTCCGGAGGGATTGGTGGCGAGCCACGAGGGGATCGGGTAGCTGCCCACGACTTTGGTTTTGATTTCAAGCTTGGCCATTGGTTTTGAAGTAAAATGGCCGGGAATGATGGGTGCCAATCGCTGGGCTGTCGAGTTCTCGCTGGGCCAGGCGCGTCAGACGGTGCGGGCCAGAGCTTCGGCCAGCCTAGCCAGGGGCTCGCTCCAATCGCCGAGCTTGTCCTGGCGGAAGAGGCGCATCGACGGGTACCACCGGCTGTCGTCGCGCTCCAGCATCCAGCGCCAGTCGGGGGCGGCGGAGAGCAGCAGCCATGTCGGCTTGCCGAGTGCCCCGGCCAAGTGGGCGACGGCGGTGTCGATGGTGATGACGAGGTCGAGCTGTTCGATGAGCGCGGCGGTGGAGGCGAAGTCGTCCATCAACGGCGACAAGTCAGCAAGCTTGTGTTCGACACCAGCCCGGGCGGGATCGCTGGCGGGATCGCCGAGTTGGAGAGAGAAGAACATTGTGCGTTCCTGACCGAGCAGCGGCAGGAGTAGTTCAAACGGCACGTTGCGGCGGTCGGGGCTTTGGCTGCCGGAACCGTGCCAGGTCAGCCCGATGCGGAAGGTGCCCGACGTGGTTGGCAACTCGAGGCCGTTTGGATTTGGTGCGGTGAGGTAAGGCACACGGTTGGGAATGCTTTCCAACGTGGTGCCGAGGATTCGTGGTAGGCTGAACATCGCCTGATGGCTGTGGAAGCTCACGTTTCCAGCATTGCCAGAGACAACTTCGCTGACACCCGGTGCGTTGGCAAACAGCCGGGCGAGCGCAGGCGGACAGCCGACTTTTACGGTCGCGCCCATCTCGATCAGAACCGGTGCGTAGCGGATGGCTTGCAGAGTGTCGCCGTAGCCCTGTTCGGCGCGCAGAAAAAATGTCTGCCCGGCGAGTTCGCCGCCTTCCCAAAGCGGGGCGGAATCGTCCAGCTCCGGCGTGGTGCGGCTGCTGAGCTTCCAGCGCCACTCGTAGTCGTCCCACGCCTTCGGGAAGTCGCCCCGGATAGCACGCACCCAGAACCGGCCCCAGTGGGCTTCGGCGTTTTCAGGATTGACCTCGACGGCTTGGCCGTAGGCGGCGAGAGCCGCGTCGAGTTGGCCAGCATCCTGCAGCGCGGCGCCAAGATAGCGGTAGTTTTCGGCGTTTTCGGGAGCGGCTTGAACCGCTTGGCGGTAGGCGTCCACGGCTTCGTCGATCCGATCCAGGTGCTCGAGTCCGAAGCCAAGATTGCGCCAGGAGTCGTCCCACTGCGGGTCCTTGGTCAAGCCGATGCGCCACTGGGCGACAGCTTCCTCGAGCCGCCCGTATTTGCGGAGGAAGTTGGCCAAGGTGAGGGGCACCCGGGCGGAGTCGAGCCTTGCCTCGGCCAAGCGCTCGAGCCGTGTGATGACTTCGTCAAACTCCCCCTGCTCGTCAAGCTGCTCCGCGAGCGCGAAGGTGGCGGCCTCGTGGTCAGGGTCGATCTCGAGTGCTTTCTCGAATTCGGCGCAGGCTGCCTGGCTGTCTCGATTGTGTCGGAGTTTGCAGAGGCCGATCCGGAGGTGGATGCCGGCGTTGGGCGTGGTGATGTCGTGCAGGAGAATCCAGAAGTCAGCCGCCTCGTCCCAGCGCGCCTCGCGCTCGAGCAGTTCGGCGGTTTTCTTGAGTAGGACGGGGTGTTGGCCGTTCACAAGCAGGCCGCGGTGGCAGGCGTCGATCGCGGACTCGGCCAGGTGCTCGTCTTGCTCCAGGTCCTCGGCCAGTTTCAACTGGCCCTCGGTGTAGGCGGGGAACCGCTGAAGGACGGTTGCGAAGCTCTCGGTGGCCTCGGCTTCGCGGCCAAGCGAGTTGAGAGCCATGCCCAGTTCAACAAGGCAGTCGGGTGCGAGCCATGTCGCGGACTCGAGGGCGGCGGTGCTGGCGGTTTTGAGATGGTTGGCGCCAGCCTCGGGGTTGCCTTCGCGGCACTCGAGGTAGCCGAGCCAGTAGTTGGCCTCGGGGTGTTCGGGATCGATCGAGAGCACTTCACCGTAGAGCTGCCGCACCTTTGCCAGATCGGACTCGGCGAATGCCGCCGAGGCGCGCTTGGCCAGTTTGTCGGCGCGCGCTTGGTCGGCTTTGGAGAGGGGCATAGTCGGAGAGATGACTGGTCAGCAATACACGAGCACGTAGGGATCGAGAGGCGAGATTCGATCGATACTAAACAGCTTGTCGCACATCGCCTGGGTGAGTGTTTTCCCCTTGGGAAACAGCAGGAAACCGTTGGTATTACTGATGTCGCGCCCTATTGTCATCCCCTCCTTCAGTTCGATGAGTAGGATTTCGCGCTCGCCGGTGGGCATCTCGGTCAGGGGCACGGCCTTGGCGATGGCGCGCACGGCGTCCGGGTCGTACAGGTCGCCGATAAGTTCCTCGATGTCGAGCATGGCTTGGATGGGGTCGGCGTGCTTGCTGCAGAAGTCCAGCGCCACGCGAAGCAGTCTCGCCTCCCACGGGATGGTTTCGCCCTTGAGCCGGTTGGGATAGCCCTTGCCGTTCCAGTCCTCGTGGTGGGCACGGATGATCAACTCGGCCTCCTTGAACATCGGGAACGGCTTGAGCATCTCGACGGCATGGAGCGGATGCTGCTCGATGATTTTCATTTCGTCCCGGTTGCACTTCTCCGGGTCGCGCAGCCAGCGCCGGATGATCGGACGATCCACGCCGGGGATCGCGATGTCGTGCAGGGCCGCCGCCTGATAAAGCGAGTCGGCGGCGAGCTTCTCCATCTTCAGCGTTTCGGCCACCGTCTTGACGAGCGCCATGGTGCGGATGGCGTTGCTCTTCAGGTTCGGGTGGAACACGTAGAGCATCTCGATCATTGTTTGCATGACCGTTCCCGCGTCGCCATCCTCGGCGACCACTTCGGTCTGCGCGGCCTGAACGGCTGCGGGTACGGCGCTGCCTTGGCCGCCTCCGGCTGCAGCGACTTTCTCCAAGTCACGTACGGTCCGCTCCAAGTCGTTTTTCTCCAGCAGGAGCGATGCGTTTTTTTCAGCGAGCCGGAAGGTGTCCGCCGCCGTCTTGAGGGTTAGCACCAGGTCCTCAGTCAGCCAAGGCTTGGTGATGTAGCGGTAGATCAGGCGATCCTTGACAGCAGCCTGAACCAAATCGTCGTTCACGCGGCTGGTGAGCAGCAGACGCGTCGCGGCGGGGATCTCCTTCTTGGCCACCTCGAGAATCTCCAACCCCTCCTTGCCTCCGCACTTGTCGTCCACGATGACCACGCTAAGGGAGCCGCCCTTCATTAGGTTGATGGCCTGAGCGGGATCCTTGTGGGTGATGACATTGAAGCCCTGGGACTTCATGATCTCGGTGAGGGAATCGATGATGATCTCGTTCTCCTCCACCAGCAGCGCGCGAATGTCTTGTTGTTTTGCCTTGACCGCCATTTTGAAAGCCGAACGGGAGACTCGAACCAAAGTCCGAGAAAATCAAGCCAAGGGAAGCACAGTTTGTGCCGTAGTCGCCTTCGGAGGGCTGATTTCCTCGCCGCTTGGCCAACGGATCAGTAGGCTCCGGGCATGGCAGCAAAGGTCAGGGTGGCTGTGTTGGGCGTGGGCTCGCTTGGCCAGCAGCATGCGCGGATTTATGGCGAAATGCACCAGCAGGGTGCCGTCGAGCTTGTCGGCGTGTACGACACCAAACCGGCCCAGGCTCGGTTGATTGCCGCAAAACACGGTACCACCGCGCTTGGCTCGGTTGAGGCCGCTGCGGCGGCTGCGGATGCGGTGAGCATTGTTACGCCCACAGTCACGCATCACGAACTGGCCAAGCCGCTGCTAGAGCAGGGCAAACATCTGCTCGTCGAGAAGCCGATGACTGATGATGCGGAGCAGGCTGCCGAGCTGGTGCGCCTGGCCAAGCGGCACGACAGCGTGCTGCAGGTCGGCCACATCGAGCGATTCAACCCGGTCTTCAACTACCTGCAGCAGGCCGCCCGCGAGCCGCGCTTCATCGAGTCGCACCGCCTCTCACCCTTCCCGGCGCGCAGCATGGACATCGGCGTGGTGCTCGACCTCATGATTCATGATCTCGATATCGTGCTGGCCTTCGTGCGCTCGCCAGTCGAGCACGTCGACGCCGCCGGCGTGAGGGTGCTCAGCGCGTCAGAGGACATCGCCAACGCGCGACTACGTTTCGCCAACGGCTGCGTCGCCAACCTCACTGTCAGCCGTGTCAGTCCGGAGCGCATGCGAAAGATCCGCGTCTTCAGTGGGGGTGACGCGCCCAACTACGTGTCGCTCGACTACCGTGAACAACAGGGCTACCACTACCGGCTCGCCCGCGACGACGAACAGGAATCGTCCTTGCTCAAGAAAATCTTCGCCGGCAAAGAGAGCGCCATCGTCAGCCAATTCGGTGGCCGGCGCGTTGTTCGCGAGCCGGTGCCGATCCAGCGCGAGGAACCGCTCAAGGTGGAGCTGGAGAGCTTTATCCGCTGCGTCGCCGAAAAACAGGAGCCACTTGTCAGCGGCGAGTCGGCGCGGCAAGCCATCGAGCTGGCTCTCGAGATCACCGGCCAGATCCAGGCGCAGAACGACTGATTTTTCTTCCCGCCGCCCGCTGCCGCTCGCAGACTTTCGCGTATGAGTGAACGGCGATGGCTCAAGATTGGCATGGCGGCAATGGCCGTGCTCATGCTGTTGCTCATTGTGGCCAGGCGCGACCGCGGACCGGTGGTGGAAGGCAGACCGCTCGAGGCATGGGTGCAGGATCTGCTCGTCACTGCCGATCCCGCCCGCCACGCCGCCGCGCAGAGCGCCGTGGAGCAGTTCGGCACAAACGCCCTCCCGTGGCTTCAACTCGCGCTGCGCCATACCGACCCGGTCTGGAAACAGCCCCTGTTGGACACCGCCGACAAGCTGCCGGGCATCGAGCGGCACGACTTCCTTCGCTGGGTGAACCCCTACGAGCGCTCGGAGATTCGTGCCGGCGGCGCGGCCGGCTTGGCCGCGCTTGGCCAAGCGGCGGCGCCGGCCATCCCGGATCTCGTCGAATCGCTCGGCGACCCCGAGCACCTGGTTTACAACAACGCCCTCGCCGCGCTGCGCGGGCTGGGCTCGCTGCCGTTGAACGAGATCACCAATCGGCTTGGCCATTTGGAAGGTGGCCACCGCACACGAATGTTGCACGTGCTGCGCAACATGAAGTCGGATGCCATCGGTGCCGCGCCGGTGCTGGTCAGCATCATCGAGGCCAAGCCGGGCAGCGCCGAGGCCAATGCCGCCGCGTCTGCGCTGTCGACGTTCGGCCACCGTGCCGCACCGGTGGTGATGCGGCTCGTCGCCAGCGAACGGTACGAGTTGCGCGTGGCCGGGTTTGACGTGTTGCAGCGGCTCATGCCGTCTGAGCACGGCTTGTGGGAGACGCTGCGCGGCACGTTTCAGCTCGGCGGCGATCGGGAGGCGCGGATACTTGCCGCGTTGAAAAACGTGTGGGGCGAGCCGGACGCGGATTACCCGACGCTCTCGGCGGCGGTGCTGCACGGTACGGCGAAATCCCGTGAGGCGGGAATCTTCCTAATGCGTGAAGCCGCCCGCTCGGGAAACGCCTACGAGCGCAAGCTGCGAAAACTGGAGGCGGCCGCTGCCGCTACCGCTTCAGGTTCGGCGGGCGGGGAGAAAACATCTTCAGAATGACGCCGCGCGCGTCAGCCCCGGCCCTGTACACGGTGATGTCGAAGTACTTTGCGATCTTTTCGCCCTGTGGCAGCAGCGAGAAATCAAGCCAGTCGCCAAGGCTGACATCGTCGAGTTCCCCCATCGGGATCATGCTGAAAATCATGTCGAATTGATCGGCGTTGGCGCGGAGGGTGTCCATCACGTTGAGCACCATCGCGCGGTCGTTTTGGTAGCCGAAGAAACCGCTACTCATGCCGCCCACGACCGCCGCCGTCTCGGTTAGCCGGGCGTGCTTGGCTAGAGGCGACTGTGTGTCGCCGTCGAGCAGGGTTTGCAGCAGGTCGGCGCTGTTGGATACCGCTATGTAGCCGTCCTTGACCGCGAACAGCATCTCCGCCTCCACCAGTTCGCCGGTGCTGGGGTCGGGCAGTTCCAGTACTCCGAAGCTTTGTGCGGAGTGTTCGCCAAGCTTGCGCGGCTCAAGCGCGGCCTCGTTGAGCGGCGGCGGCAGGATGCCGGGCACGGCACCGATGCCTTGGATCAGTTTTGCCGGGTTAGGCGATTGGATGAGCGCCACCATCGGGCTGTAGCCAAGGTCGTTGAGCGAGTTGCCGGTTGGGGGCATTTGGTAGAGGATCAGGTCGTCGCCAAAGTTGTTGAGAAAACTTTTCTTGAAATCAAAGGCGGGATCCTTGTCTTTGCCTAGCAGTCCGACCGTGAACTCGATCATGTTGGCCACATCCGGCGACATCTCAAGCAGCAGCTTCTCGAGGTTTTTCCAGCCGGCGTTCATGTCCACCCGCCAGCGCATGAACGAACCCACATCAGCCGGGACGAATGGCGGTGGAGAGGCATCGACACGCTTGGTCTCCATCAGGCCGAACAACCCCTTGCGCTTGGCCTCGGGCAAGCCGATGAACGTGTCGAAATGTGCCCCATCGGCCCGCTCGCTGTATGCCATGCTGAATGTGCCAAGGCCATCGATGCCCAGCGAACCGAGCACCTCGCCGAAGTCGATGCCCAACTCCGCCCCATCCGGCACGTTGTCGAGCAGTTGGGGGATCACTTGGCCGAGGTTGGCCCAAATGTAGTAGTCGGCTCCTTTCAGCAACGCGCTGTGATCCGCTGCAAACGCCTCGTTGCCGGTCAGCGGTCCACTGCCTTTGCCTTCGAGTCGAGCCAAGACGCCCTCGATTTGTTCTGCCGCCGTGCCGACGATCAACTGGCTGCCAACGCGGCCGACGTGCACCCGGCCGTTGCCCACCGGGTCGCTCACTGTGGTGAAATCGATCCCGCCAATCTCCGAATCGTCGACTTTGCGATCGTCTTTCTTCCACTCGCGCTTCATTCGAGACAAGGCTCTTCGGAGGGTGAAACTCTTCCGCCCGGCATCGAGCAGCAACAGCAGTCCCGGCTCCTCGCCTGCGCCTTGGCCGGCGACCACAGCCAGAGCGACCGCGCCGCTGGCAAGCTCCTCAAACGTCTCGAGTTCAAGCGCCAACTTCTCCTCGATCTTGTCCAGCACGTTTGCCTCGAAGCCGTCGGTCAGCTTTTTGCGGAATGGCTTGAACTCGGCGCTGTCCCAAAACTGCCCCGATGCGCTGGCCTTGAAATGCTTTTTCGCGGCGGCGTAATCCGGCGCAGCCACGATCAGCAAGGTTTCAGCCGGCAGCAAAGCCTCCAGCGGCGGAGCGGCTTTGGCCGCGTTTGCAGATGAAGCCAGCGCTAAACTGGCCAGAATGGGAACAACGATGTTTTTCATAACGACAGGAATGTTGGCGGGGGGGAGGGAACCAGCCCCAAGTGTATGCTACACCGGGAACCTGCCCGAAGTTACACCCGCTGTCAGGGAAAAATTCACATACAGATTCGCGCTTGGCCAAGCGGTACCCTCAACCTAGATTGAGCACGCGCGGCGTGTTGGGTGGCGCTGGAGAGCCGGCCAGCATGGTGCAGTTCAAACTAGTTGTGACAGGAGGCGAAGAAAAACAAAGATCACGCAGATGGCCCAAAATCCTGCTTGGGCTGGGTGGATTGCTGGCAGCCGGCTGGCTATTTGTGTCCAGCGGCTTTTTCCTGGAGCGCTTTGTCCTGCCCAAGGCGGGGGCGGCGCTGGGCGGCGAATTAACTGTTGACGCTGCCAACTGGAGCCCGTTGTCGAGTATTCGCCTTGCTCGGTTCAGGTTCGTGGCGGATGGCCAGACGAAACCGCTGATTGCCGGCGAAGAGCTCCGGGTCGAGTACGACCTGTTCGCCATCCTTGGGGGCACGATCACGCTTGGCCGACTGGAGCTTGATCGGCCAATGTTGCGTTTGGTCAAGTCTGCCGACGGTGAAACATCGATCGATCCGATTTTGAGAAAGCTCAACAGCCTGCCGGATAATCCAGCCTCTGGAGCGGCCACCCGGCTCGACATCAGAGCGGTTACCGTGAAGAACGCGGATCTCGTGATGACCACCGACTTGGCCGATGGCCAACAGGACAAACTCCGGATTCGGCTGGCCAGTTTCTCAGTCGACCGGCTGGCTAACGGCAGCCCGACGACGCTGAACATCAGCGGGGCTGTCACGATCTCGAGGCCTGCCTCGGGCACACTCGCTGCCAATGGTACGTTGAATAGCACGATCCAACTCGACAATGGACTCGGGATCACCCGCGCCGACTCCGTGCTTGAGCTTTCGCTGTCAAAGGGTACGCGGCTTTATCAGCCATTCAACGGCAGCACACTCACCGCGAACCTCGACGCCGCCCTGCCAGAGATTCGGAATCTCGATCTCGCCATCGAGCGCGACGGTGCCAGACTCGTTGAAGCCAACGTGTCCGGGCAGCTCAATCCCGAAACGCTTGAGAGCGATCTCGCCGTGCGCGCCATGTTTCAGGGCGGCGAATGGTTGTTGCCGTTGCCGGGGCTCGCGCCGGCTCAACTTCATGTCGCTACGCAGGCCAGCCTCGACGCCCGGTTTAAAGCCACCTCCGGCGGCAATGTCATCGAGGCCAGCGGAAAGCTCAAGGGTGCCGACACTTCGCTCCTTGCCGATTGGGCGCCGAAGACCGGCTCACCGAAGACCGGGAAAACAACCGGCTTAAATCTTGAACTCGATTTTGCCGCCAGGGCTGATCTCGCCGCGCAAACTGCAACGCTCGATGAACTTGAGTTCACAGCCGGGAAATCGGGCGGCCAACCGCTCTCCCTTACGCTCAACAAGCCAATGTTCCTCGCCCTGGGCGGGAGCGCCGTGACGGGTGCCGACTCGTCGTTGGCTTTGCGAGTCGACCAGCTCAACCTGGCCGATTGGCCGTCGTTTGCCGGTCAGTTCGTGCGGTCAGGCATCGTGACTGGCACGTTGAATCTCGATATCGCCAACGGCGGCAAATCGCTCGATGTTCGGCTCAATTCAACCGTCGAAGAAATCACGCTCACCGATGCGGATCCGAAATTTGCCGACACCCGACTTGATCTCGATGTTATCGGCAAACTTGACAACTGGGAGACCGTCTCTGCCGACAAGCTGCACTTTGCCCTCGGCAGGGGTGAAACCACCTGGGCGACCTTTGACGGATCAGTTGCGGGCGCGCTTGGGCAATTGAGAGCCAAGGGTCGGGGCGAGTTCAACCTCCCGGTGACTGCGAGTCTGGCTGCCGTGCCAGGACTC
Source organism: Verrucomicrobiota bacterium (assembly GCA_036012205.1). Classification (GTDB taxonomy): domain Bacteria; phylum Verrucomicrobiota; class Verrucomicrobiia; order Limisphaerales; family UBA1096; genus UBA1096. The sequence goes on along the minus strand of DASCOW010000397.1, from coordinate 2,825 downwards.
GATTTTGAAGCCGGAAGCATGAGCTACACGGTGACGCTTGGTCAGGCAGGCAACCAACTCTCCGTTGACACCACCGCTGCTGTAACCGGCTTCACCGGCGGTTACGCCGACTGGAAACTCGTCGATTGGAACATCGCTCTGAACAGCCGCGCCACCATTGGCGACGAGGTGGCGACGCTGGAGAAAACCACGCTCACGCTTATCCGTCGGGATCGGCCGCAGGGCAAATTAGAGCTCAACGGCACGTTGCCACTTGGCCTCGCAGCCGCGAGACTCAACATCACCGCCACCGGCGTTCTTGCCGAAACGCTCAACGCCTTGGCCAAGCCGTGGCTCGCCCCGGTTCAAGTCACCCGCGGCCGGACCGAAACCAGCGCCACGATTGACTTCGGTCCTGACGGCAGCATCGCGGCGGATATAAACGGCTCGCTTGACCAACTGATGCTCGCCGAGGGCAGCACTCCAATGTTGGCTCAACCCGTAACGCTTGGCATGGCGGTGAAAACTAAGCTCAACGGCGACTCGATCGAGTTGGCCTCGGCCGGTATCACGCTGCCAAAATCAGCTCGAGCCGAAAACCGTCTCACCGTCTCTGGCAAGCTCACTGCGCCCGCTGGCGGGAACACCACCGGCAGCCTCAAGCTCGCCTCCAACGAACTCGACCTGACGGCGCTCAGCAAGTTGCTGCCGGCGGCCTCCGCTGCCGAGTCAACGCCCAAAGCTGAAAGTGATTTCGCCGCCAACCTGGCGAGCCTGCCCGGGCGACTCTCCGGCTTGGCGCTGGAGTTGCAGGTCGAGCTGGCAAAAGCGTTCTGGGAGGAATTGACGATCACAAAGGCACACATCCTCGGCAAGACCAGCGGCGAGGTCATCGATCTGCACAAGGTCGAGTTCGAACTCAACGGCCTGCCGGTGATCGGGAAAATGCGCATTGACAAATCAACGCCCAAGCCGTTGTACGCACTTGAGGTGAACATGAAAGAGTTGCCAGCCCAACCGCTTGTGGACACGTTCGATCCCGATGCCAAGGGCACACTGGCCGGCAAATTAACCTTGCTGACCAAGCTCAATAGCAGTGGCACAACAGAGGCTGAATTCTGGAAAAACTTGGGCGGTAGCGCGGAGCTGAAGTTCGCCGAGGGCGACCTGCGCCTGTTAAGCGACACGACCAAGATACTGCTAAGCCCGGTCGCGATTTTGTTGCGTCTGCCGCAGTTGCTCAACTCGCCGATTGATTCGATGCACGTCACGCTGAAGATTGCCGATCGTGTGGTGCAGGTTGAAAAATGCGAAGTGAGGGGTACTGTTTTCAAGGCGACCACCCGTGGCGAAGTGCCGCTCGGGAAAACGTTCAGCGACTCGCGACTGGATTTGCCGGTTGAGTTTTCGCTGAAGCGCGATCTCGCAGACAAGGCGGGCCTGATCCCTGGCGGCACGCCACTCAGTGCAAAGTTCGTGAAACTGCCGGACTTCGTCACGATCCGTGGTTCCATTGACCAGCCAAAAACCAAAACCAACAAACTCGCCCTGCTCGCCATCTTTGGCCAGTCGGCCGTCTCACTGCCCGGCGCGGTAGAAAACCAGACTGGCAATCTTCTCGAGAACGCCGCCGGCATCCTATCCGGGGAAATTATCGGCACCGACCTCGGGGATGCCCTTGGCAACCGTGGCAAAGGTTTGTTCAAAGACTTGAACCGCATCGTGGGCGGCGAGGACGCCGGAGAGAAAAAGAAGGAACAACCGGTCAATCCACTACAGATTTTTGGGCCTCTGTTTTCACCCGAAAACAAATCTAATAAAGGGGGAAAACCAAAGAAATGATTCCGCCGGTAACTGAATGAAACATCTCAAGCAATACATCGATGCCAACCGCCAGCGGTTCATCGACGAGCTGGTCGAGTACCTGCGCTTCCCCAGCGTCTCGGCGCAGAGCGCGCACAAAAAGGACATGGCCGACTGCGCTCGATGGCTTGCTGGCCATGCCAAGTCGCTTGGCCTCAAGTCGTGCGTGCACAGGACCGCCGGCCACCCGGTCGTCACCCTCGCCACGCCGCGAAAGCGTAACAGCGCCAAGCCGCACTTTCTCGTTTATGGCCACTACGACGTTCAACCGCCCGAGCCGCTGGAGCTGTGGGACAGCCCGCCATTTGAGCCGACGCTTCGCGGTCGCAACCTCTTCGCGCGCGGCGCCAGCGACAACAAGGGCCAGCACTTCGCTCATCTCAAAGCCGTCGAGTCATATCTCAAGACCGGCACTGAGCTGCCGTGCGACTTGACGTTCGTCGTGGAGGGCGAGGAGGAGGTCGGCGGCGAGGCGCTCGTCGAGTTCCTCAAGCAGAACAAGCGCGACCTCAAGTGCGACGGTGTCGTAGTGTCCGATACCGGCATGCCGGATCTCAAGCATCCTGCGCTCACGTACGCGCTTCGCGGTGTTGCCGCGCTCGAGGTCAGGCTCACCGGCCCGGACCGTGATTTGCACTCCGGCATTTACGGCGGCTCGGTCGAGAACCCCGCCATGGCGTTGAGCAAGCTGCTCGGTCGGATGATCAACAAAAACGGCAGCATCAACGTGCCCGGGTTTTACGATGATGTCGTCAAGCTCACCGCCTACGAGCGCAGGCAACTCGCTCGCGTACCTTACAACGAGGCCAAGTACAAAAAACTGCTCGGCGTGAAGGCGCTGTTAGGCGAAAAAGGCTTCACGCCCAACGAACAGCGTGCCGCGCGACCAACGTTCGAGATCAACGGCCTCACCAGCGGATATCAGGGCGAGGGCAGCAAAACCATCGTGCCCAGCACGGCCAGCGCGAAGATCACCATGCGCC
>DASCOW010000396.1:0-6299 GCA_036012205.1 Verrucomicrobiota bacterium | reverse complement strand
CATGTTGCACGACAAGATCTGTGCCTTCGAAGTGGCTGACGAACGGATGCTTCTTGGGATTGTACATTGTATCAGTCATGTCGCGCATGAGTACGACGTTTTTGCCGATAGCGACCATTTGGCGGATGCCCACCGGGCGGCCGAGTACACACATGTTGAGGTGCACGCCCATGAGGATGACGTTGTCGATGCCGTGCTGCGTGAGCAGATTGTACGTTTCTTGGCCGTTGTCGGTGACGGCATCGCGCTCGTTGTTGATCGTGATGAGATTGATTTGGCGCGTCCACGCTTCGCGGATCGGGTACTCCTCCTCGCAATCGCAGCCCATGTCAGCATCGTCGATCGGCAGATCTGGTTCGCGGGATTTGCTAGGCCAGCACCAGTTGGTGCCCCAGCGCACGTCTTTCGAGAGTGCCACAGGCGACTTGGCGGTCGGGGCATCCTTGGCTCGTTTTCGGGCCGGGGTGTTGTTGTAAAAATCAACCGTAGAACTTGGCGCGTGAATGATGAGCATGCCTTTTTCACGGGCTAGTTTGATCACGTTGTTCATCGGCTTTGCCATTTCTGCCACGCGCTTGGCCGCGTTTGGGCACCAGTGGTCATCCCACATGTCCACAATGATTACAGCGGTTTTGGAGGCTTCCCATGAAACTTCGTTTTCAACCGGTCGATATTTGCCGCCGCCGGTCGCCGATAGCGACCGTGATCGAGCCGTGAATGTTAGCGGGGCGGAGTGAGCCATGTCAGCGACGATTAAAGTGGCCAAGGCAGTCAAGGTTAGGCGGGTGGTTCTCATGCGCGAAGTTTGGCCAAGCGCCTGTGGTTTGTAAAGGCACAGACTACGGCTTGGCCTGCTTGAGGCTGTGCAGGTAGGTAATCATGTCCACCAGTTCCTGCGGCGTCATCGTGGCCTGCAGGCCGGGCGGCATGATGCTGGTCGGCAACTGCGAGCGCTTGATGATGTCAGTCGCCTTGTATGTGATGGCGATGCCGCCGGGCAACTTGAGCGTCACCTCGTCGTTGGTCTGGCTAGTGATGACACCCAACACCTCGGTGCCGTCCTGCATCTGTAACAGCCACGCCTCGTAGCCGACCGAGATGCCAGCGCTGGGGTCGAGGATGGAGAGTAACAACGCCTCGCGGCCGAGCTTGGTGCCGATGCCTGAGAGCTTCGGCCCGAAGTCAGTCCCCTTGCCGTTGACTTGATGGCAGGTGGCACAGGTGCTTTGGGGCCGGAAGAACACTTTCTCGCCGATGGCGATGTCGCCCTTCATCGAGACGAGCTTGGCCATGGGCGGCAGCACTTGGCCAAGGCCTTGCGGCGGAGGAAACAGTCTGGTTGCCTGGGCGCGAATGCCCTGCCAGCGAATGCTGCGAAGGGCATTGCCGGCGGCAAAATTAAGATCGGCCGGAAGCTGTTCGGCCTTGGCCTCGGCCAGAAGCGCCTTGGCTCCGGCCTTGGATTTAGCGAGGCCGCTGACGGCGATCGTGCGCAGGACCAGCGGCTTTTTTGCATCCTTGGCCAGGCGCAGCAACACTGACTCGGCTTCGGCTGCCTGTGCGTTGGCCAGCGCGGTAACGGTGCCGCCGGCGTGTTTCCCGTTGATCGCAGCGCGGATCAGCTTTAGCCCGGTGTCATTGAGCAACAGGCGGATCGCCTCCACACCGGTCGATTCGGCCGGGTGTGCCTGAGCATACTGGAGCAGTTCAGCCTCATGGCCAGACAGCTTGAAGTCGCGCACGATCTCGACAAACGCCGCTTGGCCGCGCGAAGACTCGAGGACGTCGAGCACCACTTTTTTGATCGCTGGGTTGGCGTCGAGGTCGATGTCTTTCAGCCGCCTGAGTGCCTCAAGTTGGACATTGACCTGCGCCGGCAAATGCGGAGCGGCCAGGCCGATGGCCAACGCAATGAATAGTCTTCCCAGCATCTCAGCCTTTCTCGATGCAGGCGTAGGCGTTGTGGTTGTGGATGCTCTCGAAGTTCTCGGCCTCGACCCTGTACCACGTGACGTGTTTATGCGCCTTGAGCCGGAGCACCACGTTGCGGACGAGGTCCTCGACGAACACCGGATTGTCGTATGCTTGCTCGGTCACAGCCTTTTCGTCCGGGCGTTTGAGCAGAGAGTAAAGTTCGCTGCTGGCCGATTGCTCGACGAGCGCGATCAAGTCCTCGATCCACACCGTCTCCGACGAACGAATCGCCACCGTGACTTCGCCGCGCTGGTTGTGGGCGCCGTACTGGCTGATCGCCTTTGAGCAGGGGCAGAGCGTCGTCACCGCCACGCGCAGGGTCATCACGAAATCGATGTTGCTTCCGGTTGCGTTGGCCTCGAAGCGCACGGTGTAATCCATCAATCCTTCGCGCCCGGTGGCTGGCGCTGTCTTGGTGATGAAGTACGGAAATTCCATCTCGAGATGCGACGTGTTGGCTTTGAGTCGTTCCTGCATTCGGGCGAGCAGGTCGGGGATGTTCTCGACGTGGATCATCCTGCCGTGCGAGTGCAGCACCTCGATGAACCGGCTCATGTGCGTGCCTTTGAATTCCATCGGCAAATCGACGAACAAGCCGACCGTGGCGACGGTGTTCTGCACCATGTGCGCACGATCCTGAACCTGAATGGGGAAGCGAAGGCCCCGCACGCCGACCTTATCGATCGGCAGCTCGCGGGTGTCCCGGGTGCTTTGCTCGTCGTGCAACGGGGATGTTGTGGTGAAGGTTGTCGAATGCTTGCCTGGCATCGGCATCGAGATTAACAGGTGCGTTGAGACTTGCCAAATGGCGAACTACCGGCGCTTGGCCAAGCGCTGTTTCACAAGAGTGGTCCAAAGCGAGTAGCCCTTGGCGTTGAGGTGCAAGCCGTCGGTGAGGAACAAATCCGGCTTTGGTGTGCCGTTCTTGCCGAGCATCGGCTGCCAAATATCGACGTAGCCCAAGCGCTCGTCCCGGCTGCATGCGGTGCGCACGAGCGCGTTGGTTTTGGCCATTTTGCCGGATAATTTCCAGCGACTGAGACTGGGCTTGATAGCAATAAATGAGATACGTGTTTTAGGCAGCTTCGCGTGCACGGTTTTTACAAATTTCTGAAAATCGGCCAGCACCGTCTCCGGCGACTTGCCGCCGGCTACGTCGTTGTCTCCGGCGTACAGCACAATTTGCTGAGGCTTGTACGGATGCACGATGCGTCCAGCAAAGTGAATAGAGTCAGCGATTTGCGAGCCGCCAAAGCCGCGGTTGATCACGGAGAAACCAGAGAAATCCTGCTTGAGCGTTTTCCACATCCGGATGCTTGAGCTGCCGATGAACAGGACACCGCCGGTCGGGGGCATCTGCTTTTTGTCGGCAGCCTCGAATTGGGAGATGCTTTTTTCCCACCGCGAGGAGTCGTGATCCGTCGCAAAAGTCGGCAGCGGCAAAAGGCCGCAGAAAAGCGCCAGCCGAACGAGTGTTTTTTGAACCAAGGACATGCGGGCACTCTCCGGCATCGCACAGCGCTTGGGAAGGAAAAAACGGATTGAGCTTCTTTCCGGTGGCCGCTTGGCTAACACTTTGCCGATGCTGGAACCGCTCTCACCGGAGGATTATCTGCCGCTGGTTCAGACTGCTTTGGCGGAGGACATTGGCAGCGGCGACGCAACAACCCTCGCCCTGGTGCCGGAGGATGCCGCCGCGACCGCCGCGATGGTCGCTCGCGAGCCGCTGGTCATGGCCGGGGCGGATCTCGCCCTGGCAGCGTTTCAGCAGGTGGACGAGCGCGTGGAGTTCGGCATCGAGATTTTCGACGGCCAACTCGCCGCGCTTGGTCAGGCGCTACTGCGGGTGAAGGGGCCGGCCCGCGCTCTGCTCACGGCGGAGCGCACCGCCCTCAACTTCGTCCAGCGCCTGGCTGGCGTGGCCTCGCTCACGGTCCGGTTCGTCGAGCAGATCGCCGGCACGGATGCGCGGATTCTCGACACGCGAAAGACAACTCCCGGTTGGCGTTCGTTGGAGAAATACGCCGTGGCCTGCGGCGGCGGCACGAATCATCGCCTTGGCCTGCATGACCAGGTGATGATCAAGGACAACCACCTGGCTGCACTTGATGGCAACATCGCCAGGGCAGTGGCGCTGGCACGCGAGGCGTCGCCCGGATTGAAAATCGAGGTTGAGGCCGACACAGCCGAACAGGCCAAGGCCGCCGCCGAGTCCGGCGCGGACATCATCCTGCTCGACAACATGAGCTGCGACGAACTCTGCGACGCCATTGCGCAGATCGACGGCCGGGCCAAGACCGAGGCCAGCGGCGGCGTGACGCTGGAGACGGTTCGCGAAATTGCCGAGACGGGAGTGGACTTCATTTCAGTTGGCGCGCTGACCCACTCGGCTCCGGCGGTTGATATCGCGCTCGAATTCGACGCGGGCTAGGCGTCGCGCAGCTTGGCCAGGGCGGCCGATGCGGCGCGCGACTCGGCTTCCTTTTTGCTGCCGCCTGTGCCGCGCCCGAGCTCATTGCCTGCGTGCCGGACGGCGACCTCGAACTCCCGGGCGTGGGCCGGCCCGGACGCGCTGAGCAGTTCGTACGTCGGCGAGCCGCCGTTGCTGCCCTGCAACCACTCCTGCAATTCGCCCTTCGGATTTTCGATCACGACGATGTTGTCCGGGTTGGCCAGTTCATCCGCAAAAATTCGCAGAACAAATTGGCTTGCGGCATCCAGTCCACCGTCGAGATACAGCGCAGCAACGAGCGCCTCCAGCGCGTCTTCCAGCGCGGACTCCCTGCCGCGCTCGAATTCGGTGCGCTGGCCGTGTCCCAGCATGAGGTGCTGCTCGAGGCCAAGCGCGTCGGCCTTAGCGGCCAGCGATGCGCCGTTGACCAGCCCGGCGCGGGCCTTGGTCAGGTGGCCTTCGTCCTTCCCGGGATGTAGCCGGTAAAGCGCCTCGGAGATCACCGCCTGCAAAATGGCATCGCCGAGGAACTCCATTCGCTGGTTGTCATCGGACGGTTTAGATTGATTGCCGGAGGCAGAGGGATGCGTCAGGGCGAGCCGCAGCAGGCTGGGGTCGCGAAACTTGTGGTCGAGCATCTGCTTTAGCGGCTGCGGTTCGGTGGGGTCAGGATTCATCCGTGGCAGTAGCAACTGGCTCCGGTTCCCCGTCGGCCTCCGCACTTTCAGCGGACTTGTCAGCAGCGTCCGGGTTGAGCCCGTGTTCGAGCAGCTCGGCGACCTTGGCCTGCACGTCGCCCAGCTCGGTCAGCTTCAGCGCAGGATCGAGGATGGTGAAGACATCGCCGGACTTGGTATGCTCATAAATCAACGTGCGACTGCCGTCCTCGTTACGCACCTGATCCTTGTTTTTGATGACACGCTTGCGTTCGAGCATCACGGCGAGAATAAAGCAGGCTTCCGTGTGTTTAGAGTCGTTCTGCTCGATCATTTTCCTAAGTAGAGTCTCAGCGTTGTCTTTTTGAATGGCCTCGGGCGGCGGGGGAGGCGGCATCTCGTAAACGCCCTGCCAATGGGAAATGTAGCCGCCCATCGCGCCGGGCTCGGTTTTGTGTTTTTGCTCCCAGCAGCCGGGGCAGATGTCTCGGCGTTCGAGGCTCTCCATGCCACGGAACAGAATCGTGTGGTACGGTTGTTTGTCCTCGAATGCGCTTTCGCAGTCGTCGCAGTGGTGTGAGCGTGAGCGGAAATGCCAATCCATAATGATGCCCCAAAGGCACACGGAGTATCACCGCGAGCCGGCGATTCGGAAAGTCATTTGCACTTGGCCAAGCGCTTACCCCGCTCCGTCCTCGTCCAGCCTACGGTCATCTTCGGAACATTTCTGGAGCACGTAAGCGTCTTGGAGTGCGGCCGTCCCTGCTGCTTTCGAGAGCGTTCTAAAGCGGTGCAGAGAACCGCGCTCCAAGGCGTTTGCGCAAAAATGAAGACCTGCTTTTTTAAGCGCTTGCCCTACCAGCCGACGGCAGCGCGGGAGCCCTGCTTGACGATGAGCTTCTCCTCCTCCCAGATGGCCAGGCCGGTCTTCAGGTCGGTCAGTGAAAGTTGGAAAGCGAACTCGGACTGCTTGATGCGGCCGGCGCGAGCGTTGTTTTGGATGATCTTGCCGGACAGGCTGTAGTCGGGCGAGACGAGGTTACCCTTTCCGGGGATGGTAGTCTGGTTGAATTCGTCGTCGGCCCGCAACTCGCGCACTGCCTTGGATGACTCGTCCTCCGGGCCGTCGAGCCCAACCGCCGTGGTTGTCAGTGCGCGGCCTCCCTTGTTCAGGGAGACGCGGATTTTTTTCATCAAGCTGTCGGTGTCGATGTGCT
>DASCOW010000395.1:0-2482 GCA_036012205.1 Verrucomicrobiota bacterium | reverse complement strand
CATCGAACAGAACACCCTGGCTTCGCTGGAGGAGTTGCTCTATTCGCATCCCATGGACAAGAAAGTCCTTAAACTTTATGCCGACAAACTCGAGGAATTATCCAACAAGGAGGGAATTGAGGCATACAAGCAGGAGCGATACAGAGTTTCCTCGGTGTGGTATCGTTCAATTGCCGAGTAGGATTTCTAGTGACACTAGGCAATTCCATCCATCGGGTTTTGGTTCGGGCGGTTGATGGACTTTGGGTTTATGATGATGCTTCGTTTGGGGTGAAGGAGCAGCCTTTTGTGTTCGGGGCAGATTTGATTTTGGAGAAGATGGTTGCCCAAGTTGAAGGGGAAGGGGATCAGTTGAATCTCGTTTTTTCGTCTGTACCGTTTCCGGGCTCGGAGTTTTGCCTTGGGTTTGTGCGTGAGGAAACGGAGGGGTTTGTTTATCGTTGGGAGAAAAAGAACCTAAAAGGCTGGCTCAGCCCGTCCCTGCGGAATTATTTTCCTGAACCCGCCCCTAAAATTTATCTACAGCTATTGCGAATAACGTAGTTTTCGGTGGCCAAACGGCTCAGACAGCTTTGAGTTTTGGGAGATCTTGAGAATCGACGAGGCCGACAGGTTCGCGTTTAGTGTTCACGACAACCAAGTCGTCAATGTTTCGCTCGTTGAAGATGTGGATGGCATCGGCGGCGAGTGCATCCTCACGCAACGACACTGGCTTGCGAGTCATGACCTTGGCCAACGGCTGGTCGAGTACGGCATTGCCCTTGGCCAAATGGCGGCGCAGGTCACCATCGGTAAAGACTCCGACCAATTTCCCCGATTTGTTCACTGCGCTGACGCTGCCGGATTTGGCTTTACCCATGACGAGCAGTGCATCGCGAACAGTGGCATCCTGAGGGGCGACCGGGTTGCGTGGGCCGGTCCGCATGATGTCGGACACTTTAAGTAGTAACGCCCGGCCTATAGCACCGCTGGGGTGGCGCTTGGCAAATTCCGATTTTTTGAAGCCGCGCGCCTCAAGCACGGCCATGGCGAGTGCGTCGCCCATGACGAGCGAGGCGGTGGTGCTGGCGGTTGGCGCCATGTTGAAAGGACAGGCTTCCTTGGGCACTTTGACGTTCAGCACGACCTCAGCGTGTTGACCAAGGGTGGATCTAGGCGCACTAGTCACTGCGACAATCTGCACAGCAAATCGCCTGATGGCTGGCAGTAGGTTAATCAGTTCGTCAGTCTCCCCGGAGTAGCTCAAGGCGAGTAGTACGTCGCCGTCGTTGAGGATGCCGAGGTCGCCGTGCATGGCGTTGACGGTATCGAGCAGCACGGCAGGCGAGCCGGTGCTGGTGAAGGTCGCGGCGATCTTACGGCCAATGTTGCCAGATTTACCGACGCCTAGAACGACGATCTTTCGCCGCTTGGCCAAGGCTGAGGCGATCAGTTCCACCGCTTCATCGAACGACTTGGTCAGGTGCGACCGCACTGCCTTCACGGCCGCCAACTCGATGTCGAACACTTCGCGGGCTCGCTTGAGGTGGGACATGACCGGTTAATCCCCGTTGGGGTAGGAACCTAGAATTTTCACGAAGCGGCTGATCCGTTCAAGCTCCTCGATGGCATTGGCGACTTTCTTGTCCTCAAAGTGGCCGTCGCAGTCGACGAAAAACAGGTATTCCCACGCCTTGCGCTTGCTGGGGCGCGACTCGATTTTGGTCATGTTGAGGCGGTATTTGCGGAATGGTCCCATGACTTCGTGCAGTGCACCGACTTTGTCCTCAATGCCGATGACAAGGCTGGTTCGGTCATTTTTTGTGGAGGGACTACACTTGCGTCCCAGCACAAAAAACCGGGTGGCGTTTGCGGCGTTGTCCTGAATGTGGTGATCGACGATCTCAAGGTTGTAACGTTCGGCAGCCAGCGACCCGGCGATGGCTGCGCCGGCCTTGTCCTCCGCGGCTTTCTCGGCGGCGCGAGTCGTGGAGGAGGCCTCGATGACCTCTACGGACGGAAGGTTTTGCTGCATCCAGGCACGGCACTGGGCCAGTGCCTGCGGATGGGAGTAGAGCCGGCGAACCTTTGTGCGGCGGTTGCTGCGGACGAGGCAGTGCTGAATGGGCATGACGATCTGCGCCACAATCTTGAGCGGGCTGTCCACGAATAGGTCGAGCGTGTGGGTGACGACTCCCTCGGTGGAGTTCTCGATAGGCACCACGCCGTAGTCAGCCCGGTCTTTCTGCACCTCATCGAAGACGTCCTTGATTGTTTTCTGGGGTGTATAGCGCAGGCTTGAGCCAAACCGGCGAATGGCGGCTTGATGGGTGTATGTTGCCTCAGGGCCGAGATAGGCAACCGTGAGCGACTTCTCGAGCGAGAGCGAGCAGGACATGATCTCGCGGTAGATGGCCTGCATCGATTTCTCAGGGATTGGCCCCTCGTTGAGCTTGGCCAAGCGCTGGAAAATCAGCCGCTCACGGTGCGGCGCGTAGATTTC
>DASCOW010000394.1:0-3148 GCA_036012205.1 Verrucomicrobiota bacterium | reverse complement strand
TCGACCTTGTCGGTGGGGAACGAGCCCTCCTCAACTTTCGTAGCGTCGTTGGATTGATATGCCTCTTCCGTGCCGGCCCCGCCGAACATGGCGTGCGTGTAGTCCAGCCCAGAGTCGATCACGGCGATGCGCATGCCTTCCCCGTCGAATCCGGTGGTTCGGGTGCCCCACGCCGTTTTGGCGCCGATGGCGGGCACGCTTTTCGCGGTGAGCAGCTTGTACACCCGCAACCGCTCGACCCGTTTTACGCCAGCCCGCTTGGCCAAGGCAGCCCTCGATTCCGGGGCAATCCGGACGCGCAGGGCGTTGATGAGCCGTGAATAGCGTCGGGTCACCCGGACGCCATCGGCCTTGAGCCGCTTAGCCATGGCCTCCTGATCGGTGGCGATGCGTTTGGCTTGGTGTTGCACCGCTTGGCCAAGCGCGACGTCACCGAGGCCGGCCTGTTTTTGCTCAAGATAAAAAGGAACCAGCGCCTGATCCTCGAGCTGCACCAGCAGCGGTATGGTCTTTTGCGGCTCCGCCGCCTTGGCCGGTGTCGAATCCAACACGGTGATTAGCAAGGCCAATCGTGCGGCGTGGCAAAACAGGACGGTGTGGTGGCTCATGCGGATTTGTGTTTGGCCAAACGGTTTCAGCGAAAGCCATCCTGTGGGAGCGGCGTTGGCTTGGCAAGTTCGGGGGGGAACACACGCGCCACTCTCAGGCATCTATTTTCAGGGCGGACTTGCATCCGGTTTTTCTGCTCTCTATCTTGCTGCGACCGGTTACAGGAACTGATGCAATCCGATCCATTGATGACCTCGTTTTACCTCACGACTCCGCGCGCCAAGCGCGGCAACTGACCTGATGGCTGACCCCGAGATCACCCCGGAAGTCATCGAGGAACACGGCATCACCCCTGAAGAGTACGAGCGCATCTTGGAGATTCTCGGTCGCGAACCGAACCTGACTGAGCTGGGCATTTTCTCAGTGATGTGGAGCGAGCATTGCTCCTACAAAAACACACGTGCGCTGCTCAAGACCTTCCCCACTCGGTCGCCCAAGGTCATCGTCGCCGCCGGGGAGGAAAACGCCGGTGTGATCGACATGGGCGATGGGCTCGGAGTGGCGTTCAAAATCGAGTCGCACAATCACCCCAGCGCGGTTGAGCCGTTTCAGGGGGCGGCGACTGGTGTCGGCGGGATCATCCGCGATATTTTCACCATGGGCGCCCGGCCGATCGCCAACATGGACTCACTGCGTTTCGGCAACCTCGAGTCGGCAAAAGTTCGCCAGTTGTTTCGCGGCGTGGTGGCAGGTATCTCGCATTACGGGAATTGCATCGGCCTGCCAACGGTCGGAGGAGAGGTGAATTTCGACTCCTCGTACGAGGGTAATCCGCTCATTAACGTGTTTAGCCTCGGGGTTTTACGGCATGGGCAAGTGGCACGGGGCGCGGCCAAGGGCGTCGGCAATCCGGTCTTTTACGTTGGCCCGGCGACCGGGCGGGACGGCTTGGCCGGGGCGGCGTTTGCGTCGCAGGATTTGACCGAGGAATCGGCCGAGCAACAGCGTGGCGCGGTGCAGGTGGGTGACCCGTTCATGGAGAAACTGTGCATGGAAGCCTGCCTTGAACTGCTGGCCACCGGCGCGGTCGCGGGCATTCAGGACATGGGCGCGGCCGGTCTCACTTGCTCGACCTGTGAGACAGCGGCTCGGGGCGGAACCGGCATCGAGATCGACTTGGCCAAGGTGCCGCAGCGCGCCCCCGACATGACGCCGTACGAAATCCTGCTGAGCGAATCGCAGGAGCGGATGCTCATCATTGTCCACAAGGGCTGCGAGGAAGAGGTCAAACGGATTTTCGACAAGTGGGACTTGCCGTGGGCGGAGGTGGGCGAAGTGACCGGAGACGGCATGATGGTTGTCAAAAACCACGGCGAGGCCATTGCCACCGTCCCGGCGGCCAAGCTCGCCGACGAAGCGCCGATCTATCATCGCGAGGCTCGCGAGCCGGCGTACCGAGAGCAGGTTCGAGCGCTGCAACTCGGCGACATCCCGGGCTTGGCCGATCCGCAGGCCGCCTTGGCCAAGCTGCTTGGCTGGCCGACCATCGCATCGAAAAATTGGGTGTATCGCCAGTTCGACCACATGGTCCGCGCCGGCACGGTGCTCAGCCCCGGCTCGGATGCCGCGGTCATTCGCGTGAAGGCCGACTCGTATCCGGTGCTTTCCGCCGCCGCCCCGGCGGACGATGTTCCCGACAAATATCTGGCGATGACGGTGGACTGCAACGGTGTTCACGTTTACCTCGATCCGTACGAGGGCAGCAAAGCCACCGTCGCCGAGGCGGCCAGAAATCTTGTCTGCTCCGGCGCGCGGCCGCTTGGGGCGACCGATAATTTGAACTTCGGCAACCCGCACAACCCGGAGTTGTTTTGGCAGTTAAAAGAGAGTGTGCGCGGCTTGGCAGAGGCGTGCGAGGCGTTCGGCACACCGGTCACCGGCGGCAACGTCAGCCTGTACAATCAAAACCCGGCAGGAGCCATCGATCCGACACCAACAGTCGGCATGGTGGGTCTGATTGAAAATCCGGAACACATTACCAGCCAATGGTTTAAGGATGAAGGAGATACCGTCATCCTCCTCGGCCAAGCGGTCGACAGCGACGATCCGCTGCTGGGCTTGGGCGGTTCCGCGCTGCTGCAAACCGAGCACGGCCGCAAGGAAGGCTCGCCGCCGCCGTGTGACTTGGCCAAGGAGAGAGCACTGCACGATGCGCTGCTTGGCTTGATCGCGAGCGGCGCCGTGAAAAGCGCGCACGACTGTGCCGAGGGCGGCCTGGCCGTGGCGCTGGCCGAGTGCTGCATTTCCCAACTCACCGCCCGCAACACGCCGGAACTCATCGGGGCAGAGATCGACATCGGGGAGATCGACTGTCCGAGGTTGGACGCGCTGTTGTTCGGCGAGTCGCACGGGCGCGTGGTCATCACGACGGCCGAGGCCGAGGCCGGAGCGGCGATTGAGCGTGCCAAGCTGCTCGGCGTGTCGGCGGCGCGGATCGGCACCGTCACCGGCGGCGACACGCTTGACATCGCCGTCGGGGACACTCATTTGTCGTGGCAGCTAAACAAACTCCACGACGTGTGGTGGAACACCATCGCGC
>DASCOW010000393.1:0-2979 GCA_036012205.1 Verrucomicrobiota bacterium | reverse complement strand
CCGGGCACTAGCAAAAAAACTGAAGGCGGTCGGTATCCCCCATATTTACGAGGAATACGACGGCGGGCACGGAGACAAACGCCTTGAACGGATTGAAGAAAGTGTATTGCCGTTCTTTTCAGAAGCCCTGGACTTTGGTCCAGAGTGAAAATTAAACCGTTAGGATTTCCTTCTCCTTGTCGGCGAGGTGAGCGTCGAGTTTCTTGACGAAATCGTCCGTGAGTTTTTGCACTCGCTTCTCGGCTGTCTTGATTTCGTCCTCGGAGACACCGGCTTCCTTGCCTGCTTTTTTTAAGCCATCCAGTGCATCGCGCCGAACGTGACGCATGGCGATCCGGCCGTCCTCGGTGATTTTTTTGGCCACTTTGACCAGTTCCTCGCGGCGTTCCTGGCTGAGTTCCGGCAGGGCGAGTCGGATGACTTTGCCATCGATCGCCGGGTTGAGGCCAAGGTTGGCGGCCTGTATGGACTTGGCGATGGTTTCCACCGTGCCGGCGTCCCAAGGTTGAATCAGGATCATTCGCGTCTCGGGGGCCGTGATGCCAGCCATGTCTCGCATTCGCATGCTTGATCCGTAGGCTTCCACCATGAGGTTTTCCACCAGCGCCGGGTTGGCTTTGCCGGTGCGGACTCCCTCGAACTCGTGCATCATGGCCGCCTCGGACTTGGCCATCTTTTCCTCGGTTTCCTTGAGTACTTGGTCGATTGGCATGGCGGAAATCTAGCACGCGGCTGGCCTGCTTGGCCAGTCTTTCGTGCGATTGGTCAGGCGCCGGTCAAAGATGCCAGCCGGCACGGTAAATGTGCCGCACGAGTTCGGCGGCTTCCGGGTGGCCGGTGAGTTTCATTTTGCCGTGCTCCCACTGGAGCGGAGCGCCGGTTCGGTGAGCGATATTGCCGAGCAACACGACCTCCGCCAGCGGGCCGGCGTAGTCGAAGTTGCAGGTTGTGGCACCGCCGGTCTTGATGGCGTGAATCCATTCCTGGTGATGGCCAAGCGATCGGGGGATGCTGGGCTTGGGACGCTCATAATTCTTGAAATTCTTCTCAGGCAGCAGCCTGTGTTCGTCGTAGCCGGCGAGCAGCATGCCCTTGCTGCCGACGAACAGGCTGCCGTTGCCCCATTTGGGCAGCAGTCCCTCGGCGAAATGCGGCGGACGGTGTTTGCCGTGGTACCAGCGAAGTTTCGTGGCCGGCTGTTTACCGTGGGCTTTATACTGGAAATCGATCACCAGCGAATACGGTGTGGCCTCGGCGTCCGGTTTTGGGCCATCGACGACCTCGATCCGGCTCGGGTGCCGCAGGCCAAGCGCCCAGTGGCTCAGGTCGATATGGTGGCAGCCCATGTCGGCGAGGGTGCCCCCGGCGAAGTCCCACCATTGGCGCCACTTAAACGGATGATGCGTCGGGTGGTACGGAATGTGATAGCGGGTTGGTCCCAGCCAGAGGTTGTAATTCAGGTTCGCGGGTATCTTGTGTTTTTTGTTTCCGCGCGATCCTCCGCCGAAGTTCGCGCCTACCCACACGTGCACTTCCTTCACCGTGCCGATGGCCCCGGCGCGTAGCAACTCGACGACGCGCCGGTAGTTGTCGCCGGCGTGAATCTGTGTACCCATCTGGGTGATGAGCTTTTTGCGCCGAGCCAACTCGGTGATGGCGCGACACTCGGAGACGGTGCGCGTCAGCGGTTTTTCGCAGTAGACGTGAAGGCCGTTGTGCAGGCCGGCGGCGGTGGCGACGGCGTGGGTATGATCGGGCGTACTGACGACAAGCGCATCGAGTTTCTCGTGCCCGATCATTCGGCGAAAATCAGCATACCGGTGCGCCCGCGGGAAGCGTTCGGCCTCGCGGGCAAGGAAGTTGCTGTCCACGTCGCACAGTGCGACGATGTTTTCACCGGCGACGCCGTTAAGGTTGGCTTTGGCCCGGTTGGCCACGCCGACGATGCCGATGTCGAGTTTCTCGTTGGCGGCGTAGGTGCGCGCGCTCCCTGCGGCGAGGATGGTGAATGCACTTTGCTGGACGAACCGGCGACGAGTGATTTGTGTGTTCATGTTGTTTCAAGAAAAAATACTTGCTTGGCCAAGCGAAGCAAGCCCCGGTTGACCCGGCAAAGCGATAGCCGTACTGTTGCTGCCGTGATCGACATGACCGAGATCCAGCCGAGTGCCGCCGCCGGTTTTCGCGTGGAACGGCGAGTCCCGCCGGAGCGGCTTGACGTGCTTTCCCGGGAAATTCTACGGCTCAAGGAGGATTTGAACGCCGTGATACTAGCGCACAATTATCAAGTGCCGGAGATTCAGGATCTGGCGGATTACGTCGGTGACTCGCTGGGGCTATCGCGGCAGGCGGCCGAAACCGATGCCACTGTCATCGTGTTCTGCGGTGTTCATTTCATGGCCGAAACGGCGAAAATCCTGTCGCCTAAAAAAACCGTGCTGCTTCCGGATCGCGATGCCGGGTGCTCGCTGGAGGAGAGTTGTCCGCCGGACAAGCTGCACGAGTTGCAGGCGACGAATCCCAACTTTTACACCATCGCCTACGTCAACTGCAGCGCGGAGGTGAAGGCGTTGAGCGACGTGATCTGCACCAGCGGTAACGCGAAGAAAATCGTCGATGCCGCGCCGGCGGATCGCGATTTGTTGTTTGTGCCGGATGAGAATCTCGGCTCGTGGGTGACCGAGCAGACCGGTCGACCCATGACGATGTGGCAGGGCGATTGTTACGTGCACGTCGAGTGGACACACGAGAGCATCACTCGGATTCGCCGCGAGCACCCCGACGCGCCGCTGGTGGCGCATCCCGAGTGCACCAAGGCCGTGCGCATGCTTGCCGACGAAGTTTGCTCCACCGAGAAAATGGTTCACTTCTGCCGCGACTCACGGGCCAAGGCGGTGATCATCGCCACTGAGCCTGGCATGCTACACCGCTTGCAGAAGGAATGCCCAGAGAAACAGTTCATCCCTGCGCCGACCGATA
>DASCOW010000392.1:0-5963 GCA_036012205.1 Verrucomicrobiota bacterium | reverse complement strand
AGATTTGTGAGGAGTTCGGCCGGAACATCCACGAGCACATCGAAGTGTACGGAGCCGACAACAACCAACGCTTGACCGGTCTGCACGAAACACAGTCCATAGACCAGTTCTCCTACGGCGTTTCCGATCGCGGCGCCTCCATCCGCATCCCGGTGGGCACCATCGATGGCGGCTGGAAAGGCCGCTTGGAAGACCGGCGCCCGGCGTCCAACGGCGATCCGTACAAAATCGCGGCGGTCATCATCAAGACCACCAAAAAAGCGTTGGCCTAGAGCCAGCCTGAAACATTGTAAACAAAAGACCGGCGATCCCGTCGGTCTTTTTTGTATCCGAGCACACCTTCCCGATCAACCGACTCTTCGTAAGTCGGACAGAAATTGCTCGCGTTTGGACGAGCGGCGGGACTAAAACTCAAACGTTACATCGCCAAGGCGTGAGGCGATTTCTCCGATGACCCGATCCTCATCGGCTTCGTCCTTGGCGGCGAAGGTGACGCTGAAGCGGATCGCCGGCTCGGCGTCGTCCCACGGCACGGTGGAGATGAATTTCTCTCGAATGAGCCATTGCGAAAGCGCTTCGCCGTTATTAAATTCCACACGCTCGCCGTTGGCCTTGACCGCCGCCTTGGCCGCACTCATGTAAAGAAAGAAGGAGCCGCCGGATTTGCTGATCTGGAAGCCGGCGTTTTGCAGTACGCCGACGAGTTTGTCCATGCGGCGGGAGTACTTGGCGGCGATGGATTCTGTGATCTCGGGGTGCTCGTAGCAATAGGCGGCGGCGTTTTGAATCGCGAGAAACTGGCCGGAGTCGCTGTTGTCCTTCACGTCGCCATAGGCCTTGACGAGCAGCGGGTTGCCAACGACGAAACCGCAGCGCCAGCCGGTCATATTGAAATTCTTGCTGGTCGAGTGCAACTCGATGCCCACATCTTTCGCACCAGGTGTAGCAAGGAAGCTCAGCGGCTTGTTGCCGTCGTAAACCAAGCCTATGTACGCCGCATCGTGAATGACGATGAGGTTGTTTGTCTTGGCGAAGTCAACAACCTCGGCGAAGAACTCCGGAATGGCGCTGGCACCGGTCGGGTTGTTTGGGTAGTTCAGCACGATTGCCTTGGCCTTGGCCAACACGTCAGTCGAGATGCTATCGAGGTTGGGTAGGTAATTGTTCTCCGCCGTCAACGCGAGGTTGTGCACTTGACCGCCGTAATATTTCGCGTGCGTGCCGAATACTGGATAACCCGGTGTGGTCATGATGACGGTGTCGCCAGGATTGATGAATGCAGCGGGCAAAATGGAAAGCGCCGCCTTGCTGCCGATCGAGTGCAGCACCTCGGTGTCGGGATCGATCCCGCTGACACCGCAAACTTTTTCGAGGAAATTTGCCGCCGCGATCTTCAGCGCTTGGCCGCCGTTATCGGCGTAACCACGGTTGGCCGGGTTTTGAACTTCCTCGTGCAGCTTGACCACGACCTCGGGGAAAGCCATTTCGTCCGGCTCGCCGACGCCCATGTCGATGATCTCAGCGCCAGGATTGGCGTCCAGCACGGCGTTTTTGGCACGCTTGATCTTCTCAAATTTGTAGATGGCGGTGTCTTTGCCATAGTTGACACCGCC
Organism: Verrucomicrobiota bacterium; assembly: GCA_036012205.1. Classification (GTDB taxonomy): domain Bacteria; phylum Verrucomicrobiota; class Verrucomicrobiia; order Limisphaerales; family UBA1096; genus UBA1096. The sequence continues at coordinate 4,350 of DASCOW010000392.1, read as the reverse complement.
GATACGTTCCGCGAACAGGTTTTGAATGTAGCTTTCGGACATTTTTTCTTGAGTAACCACGCTTGGCCAAGCAGGCCAAGACGCGCAAAGCTTATTCGCGAAAAAAGATTGTGCAAGCCAGCTTGACAGGCGCTTGATCTATCCGTTACCTAACTTTCACTAGGCAAACAAGTTGCGCATTAGTAAATGCAATAGCCAAACGGAAATACGGGACAATTTGTCCTACTTTTGAGATTTTGGCTTGTGTTACGAATTACAGAGGGTAGACTTGCGTCAGTTTGTCCCTGTTTGTCAGGAGCAACTGGGATTTGGACGCTAAAAAACAACAGGCTTATGGTGAGGTCATTCGCATTCACGACCGAAGGCAAGTTGCACAGCAAGGACATCGAGTTGTTCCTGATGCCGACGCTGTTGGCGGACACCAAGCTGTTCCTGTGGGTTGATCTTGAGGATCCGACTCCGCAGGAAACCGATTTCCTCCTCAAAAACGTCTTCCATTTTCATCCCTTGTCCATCGAGGACAGCGTGACGGAGAGCCCGTCGCCGAAGGTTGAGGAGTATCTGCCGAAGGAGAAGGACGAGTTTTCGCAGTATCTTTTCATGGTGATCCACGCGGTGGATTACAGCCGCAAGGACGGGGTGTTCGCAACGTCGGAGCTGAGTTTTTACCTGGGCAAAAATTTCCTGGTGACGTTTCACAGCAAGCCGCTGCGGCCGGTGGAGTTGGCTGGAGAGATGTGCCTTCGCAACACGGCGGACATCGCGACTGAGCCGGACCGGGTGGCTCATACGCTGCTGGACTTGATCGTCGAGAACTACAAACCGGCTCTGGACGAACTGGCGATGGAAGTGGCCGAGTTGGAGCAGCGGGCACTCGAGGATCCCGGCAAAGAAACGCTTAATACGATTTTGCAGGTCAAGAAAGAGGTGTTGCAACTGCGCCAAATCATCGGCCCTCAAAAAGAGGTGTTGGGCCGGTTTGTCAGGGGTGAATTCCGGCTCGTGCGGTCGCACCTGATCCCCTACTACCGGGACGTGTACGATGGGCTCTACAACATCGGCGAGTTGGCGGCGCGTTATGCGGAGTCATTGACCAGTGTGCTCCAGGTGTACTTGAACATGTCGTCGAACAAGACCGGAGAGATCGTGAAGCTGCTGACGGTCTTCACGGTGATCACGACGCCGATGATGCTCGTAGGCACGTGGTACGGGATGAATTTCGACAACATGCCGGAGATCACGTCGGGCAAAACCGGCTACCTCGTGGCATTGGCAGTGACGGTTGTGTCCACGCTGGGCACCATTCTTTATTTCAAAATCAAAAAGTGGCTCTAAGCCGCATGCCCTCGACCAAATCCAGCTTCATTGAAAAAGTCCTTGGGCGCATCGACGCACTCAACCCGGAAAATCTGCAGCCGTTTGTCGAGCAACTCGTCCGGGACAGGTCGTTTCTTGAGACGCTCTTCAACACAATCGAGGACGGCGTGCTCGTTGCCAGTCCTGAAGGAAACGTCACTTACCTCAACGCCGCCGCCGGTCGCCTGACCGGCTTCGACGAGGACGGAGCGATGGATCAACCGGTGACGCTGCTGTTGCCAGAGCTTGACTGGACCTTGTTGCAGGCGGCGGATAACGAGGGCGGCCGGAGTGTCGTGCGGCGGGAGTTCGAGTTGGACTATCCCCGGAAACGCTTCATCCGGCTTTACGCCGCGCCACTCGACGGCGAGGCCAAAGGCAGCACCGGCATGGCGCTGATTTTGCACGATGCCACCGAGGATCGCGAGCAGACCCACGAGGCGATCGAGAGCGAACGCATTCAGGCGCTGACGCTGCTGGCGGCCAGCGTGGCCCATGAACTGGGCAACCCTCTCAATGCCCTGAGCATCCATTTGCAATTGATGGAGCGGGAGATTCGCAAGCTTGGCCAGCCGGCGGCGGACGTCGAGGAACACTTGGACAAGCGCGATGGCGACCCAAGCGAAGTGCGAGACATCGCGGCCAAGCTAGGAAAATACATCGGCGTGGCCAAAGGCGAAGTCAACCGACTCGACTACATCGTGACACAGTTTCTGCAAGCCATCCGCCCGAGCCGGCCGAAGCTCAAAAAAAATTCACTCAACGACACGATCGAGGAGACAATCGAGTTGCTGCGTCCGGAGTTCGACAACCGAGGCCAAGCGGTCAAGCTGGAGTTCGCGAAAGCACTGCCCTTGGCCGTGTTCGATGCCGCGCAGATCAAGCAGTCGCTGATTAACTTGATGAAAAACTCGATGCACGCAATGAGCACCGGCGGCGAGCTGACCATCAAGACCGGCGAGGGCGGCGGCGGCGTCTGGGTTAGCCTGACTGACACAGGCGGCGGCATTCCGCAGGAACAGATCAAACGGATTTTTGAGCCGTACTACACCACGAAGGAAAAAGGCACCGGGCTTGGCCTGATGATCGTCCAGCGAATCGTGCGCGATCACGACGGACGATTGGAACTCGTGAGCCACGGCGGCAAGGGAACGACTTTCAGGATTTGGCTGCCGCAGGAGGAACGGCGTCAGCGCCTGCTCGAGTCGGGAACTGACGAGACATGAATCCGAATCTGCTCATTGTTGACGACGAAAAGCCGACACGCGACGGGCTGCGCGCCGCGTTGGAGGATCGGTACGAGGTGTACCTGGCCGAGGATGCCGCCTCGGCGGCGAGCCTGCTCGAGTCGGAGTCGTTCGAGGTGCTGCTAACCGACTTTCGGCTGCCAAACAACGAGGATGGGGTGAAGCTGATCGCTCGAGCCAAGTCGCTTCCAAAGCCGCCAATTTGTATTCTGATGACCGCCTACGGCTCGGAGGAACTGGCGGTGGAGGCACTCAAGCAGGGCGCCGACGACTACCTGGCCAAGGGCCGGATGCAGATCGACGAACTCGAGACGCGCATCGCCCGCGCACTCAAGCTGCGCACCCTCGAGAGCGAAAACAAAACGCTCAAGCAGCAACTTAACAAAAAGTTCGGACTCGAGAACATTATCGGCGAGTCGGAGCCAATGCAAAAGGTGATGGACATCGTCCGGCAGGTGGCACCGTCGCGGGCGACCGTCTTGATTCAGGGCGAAAGCGGCACCGGCAAGGAGCTTTTTGCCAAGGCGATTCACCAGCTCAGTCCGCGCTCATCCAAGCCGCTGGTGACGGTGCATTGCGCGGCACTGTCTCCGACGCTACTCGAGAGCGAGTTGTTCGGCCACGAGAAGGGGGCGTTCACCGGCGCGCACGAGCGTCGCGTCGGGCGGTTCGAGCAGGCCGAGGGAGGCACGTTGTTTCTCGACGAAATCGGTGATATCGACGAGACGACACAGGTAAAGCTGCTGCGGTTTCTCGGCGAGCGCACCTTCGAGAGAGTCGGCGGCAACAAGACGTTGTCAGCGGACGTGCGGTTGGTCGCAGCGACAAACAAAAACCTGAAAGAAATGGTCGGCGCCGGCGAGTTTCGGGAGGATCTCTATTTTCGCCTGGGCGTGGTGGAGCTCTGGGCGCCGCCCCTGCGGGAGCGTGCGTCGGACATCCCGATGTTAGCCCTGACTTTTCTGCGCGAGTTCGCCGAGGAAAACGCCAAGCCAGTGAACGACTTCACTGCCGAAGCGCTGGAGGCGATCATTCGCTACGCTTGGCCGGGGAACGTGCGGGAACTACGCACGGCGGTGGAGCACGCCGTCGTCCTGGCCCGGGGCGACATGATCGATCTGGCTGGCCTCCCGCAGTCTGTACAAAGCCGCGGCGTGATCCAGCATGAAAAACAGTTGACCCAGCCAATCGCCGACAAGAGCGTGACGCTTGAGGAGGCGGAGAAACAGCTCATCATCAGAGCGCTGAAGGAATGCCGTGGCAACCGGACAACGGCCGCGCGAAAAATTGGCATCAGCCGGCGGACGCTTCACCGCAAACTCAATCGCTACGGCTTGGAGGGAATTTGAACGCAACGGGGCATCGCTGCATCCAAAGGTGACCTAGCGGCGGCGCAACAAAGGATGATCCGGATTCAGCAAATCATACACAGCCTCGAGGAGGGTCAATGGGCCAAGCGCATTCGCAGCTTGATTTTGCTGCTGTTGATCGGGTGCCTGGGGTTGGTTTACAGCCTGAACCTCACGCGCAATTTCACCTCGCCCGAGGCGATGGACGCCGCGCAACTGGCCCGCAACATTGCCGAGGGTCGCGGCTACACCACGCGGTTCATCCGGCCGTTAAGCCTCGATGTGATGCGACAGCACGGCGCTGTTTCGGACGCACAACTTCGCAGCGAATTCCCCGACATCACCAACCCACCGCTGTACCCGCTGCTGTTGAGCGGCTGGATGAAGGTGCTGCCGTT
>DASCOW010000391.1:0-1466 GCA_036012205.1 Verrucomicrobiota bacterium | reverse complement strand
CTTGGAGGAATTGCCGTATGTTGTTTTTGCAGTTCGCGCGCCGCGCGCGTTCCTTGGCGCTGGCCAGCCCAGGCAACAGCAGTGCGGCGAGGATGGCAATGATCGCGATCACCACCAGCAACTCGATCAGAGTGAAGCCATTTCGTTTGGCCAAGCTCATTCGCTGCGGAGCCGGAAGAACTGTTGCGCGGTACTTGGCATGACGCTGACGACATAACGGTCATCTTCCTTGGCCGTGCCGCCACCGACTTCGCCCCACTCCGCTGCCTGTCCAAGCACAGTGGTGGACTCGAGGATGAAGTCGCCTTTGGCTGGCCAGGAGAACTCAAGCCTGCTGCCGGCGATGTGGACGGCCAACGGCTGCGGTTCAACCACCATCTCACTCATTTGCAGCTTGTAGAGCGTGCCGCGCGAGTTGCGGACATAAACGCTCCGATTGGCCAATACCGGCGGGGTCCAGCAGGTGCCGGTGATGACCCGCGACTTAGCCAGTTGCTTGAAACCGCTCGGCGACGCCTCGGCGATGTAAAGGTAACCGGTCTTGCTTAGGATGATTAGCTTGCCGTCGGAGGCGGTGATCGAGGCGCACGGGATGCCGCTTTCCGTCCACTCGGTTTCGCCGGTTTCCATGTTGATGCAACGGACCGTCTTGCCGCGTTCAACACGGCCGTCGGCTCCGTAGAAGTAGTCGCCAACCACCACGCCGGGGTTAAAGTGGATTCCCATGTCGGAGTTCCACCACACCGCATCTGCGCTGTTGCCACTCAGCTCGATCAACTCGCCACCGTAGGTGTTGGAGGTGAGGAAAATCTTGCCGTTGTACAGTACCGGATCCGCGGCATTGACCTGATAGTCGGTCGCAAAGGACATAGACCAAAGCTGCTCGCCCGTGTCGGCATTCACGCCGCGGGCGCTCCTACCGCCAAACATGATGAATGCTTCGGTGCCATTATGATCGTAGGGAACCGGAGTCGCGTAGCCTGATGCGCTGGTGCCGGTTTTCCACTTGAGGCTGCCGGTTTTCTTATTGAGTGCAAGCCCTCGCAAGCCGACATTGTAAACAACCTTGTCTCCATGGATCAGCGGCGATGAGGCGAAAAACCAGATAGGGTACGAAAGACGGTACAGTTTCTTCAAATCCTTGTTCCACACCACATCTCCGGTGGCTGCTTCAAGACAAAACGCTTTTCCGGTCTTGCTGAGGGTGTAAACGTATTCGCCATCGACGGTAGGAGTGGAGTGAGGCCCGCCACTGTAATTCTTGGCGTTTAACGCCTCGAAATAGGAATGGCTCCACAGAATTTCACCCGTGGCTTCCTTCAGGGCGTAAACCGTGTCGCGACTGGACTTGTTGCCCATGGTGAACACCCGTCCGTCCGCCACTGAGACGGTGGAAAAGCCGGTGCCGACCGAGGCATTCCAAAGTCGCTCTGGGCCGCTCGAGCCCCATTTCTCGAACCAATCCG
>DASCOW010000390.1:0-5304 GCA_036012205.1 Verrucomicrobiota bacterium | reverse complement strand
AGGCAAGCCAAAACAGCAATAAACTGACTTCTGTCAGCTGTTTGTCACCAGTTGCCGCAACACATAGGCCAAGATGCCACCGTGCCGATAGTACTCGACCTCAATATCAGTATCCACCCGGCAAAGCACCGGCACCTCCCCGGCAGCTCCATCTGAGCGAGTGATCCGCAGTGTCAACTCCTGTTGCGCCTTGAGGTCATCAGTCAGGCCAAGTATATCAAACTGCTCCGTGCCCTCGAGTTGCAGCGATGCCACCCCATCGCCCTCACGGAACTGCAGCGGCAACACGCCCATGCCTATCAGATTTGACCGGTGAATGCGCTCGAAACTCTCACAGATTACTGCGCGCACGCCGAGCAACCGTGTGCCCTTGGCCGCCCAGTCACGCGAACTGCCGGTGCCGTACTCCTTACCACCGATGACCACAAGCGGTATATCTTCCTCTCTATAGCGGGCGGCGGCATCATAAATATCAACTCGCTCGCCACTTGGCTGATGCTTCGTCACGCCGCCTTCAGTGCCCGGCACCATCAGGTTTTTGATCCTGACGTTGGCGAAAGTGCCGCGTGTCATGACGCGGTCATTGCCCCGGCGCGAGCCGTAGCTGTTGAAGTTCGACTGCTCGACGCTGTTGTTCACGAGATAACGCCCCGCCGGCGAGTCGGGCTTGATCGCGCCGGCAGGCGAGATGTGATCCGTTGTCACCGAGTCACCGAACACACCCAGTGGCCGCGCCCCGGTGATCTCTGAAATCGCGCCGACGTCCATTCCAAACCCATCGAAGAACGGTGGCTCTTGGATGTACGTGCTTGCGCCGTCCCACTCGTAGGCGTGCCCGACGCTCGAGGGGATTTCGTTCCACTTCGGGTTTTGATCGGCAAAGTTACTGTAAAGCTCGCGGAACACTTCCGGTTTAAGGGCCGTCTGCATGAGGTCCCGCACCTCGGCCAAACTCGGCCAAAGATCGCGCAAAAATACATCCGAACCGTCTTCCGATTGGCCAAGGGACTCGCTGGTCAGGTCGATGTCAACCCGCCCGACCAAAGCGAATGCGACCACTAGAGGCGGCGACATTAGGAAATTGCCGCGCACGCTTTGATGCACGCGCGCCTCAAAATTTCGATTTCCGGAGAGTACCGAGGCGACGACCAGATTGTTGTCGAGAATCGAGCTCTCGACTTCGCCGTCGAGCGGGCCAGAGTTCCCGATGCACGTCGTGCATCCGTACCCAACAAGGTTGAATCCAAGCTTGTCAAGATAAGGTTGCAGCCCGGTTTTGTCGAGGTAATCGCTCACAACTCGCGAACCCGGGCCAAGCGACGTCTTGACCAACGGCGCTGTTTTGAGGCCGCGCTCGACCGCACGCTTAGCCAAGAGCCCGGCAGCCAACATCACGCTTGGGTTGGAAGTGTTGGTGCAACTCGTGATCGCGGCGATCACCACGCTGCCGTGACCCATCGATTCAGTGCCGTTGGCTTGCACCGACACGTCGACGGTGACACCGGCAAGGTCAGCCGTGTCCCGACCAAAACCACCCTCAGCAACCGGCTTCGAAAAGAGTTCCTCAAACTTGCTGCCAAGGCTCGATACCTCTATGCGATCCTGCGGCCGACGCGGCCCAGCTACGCTTGGCTGAATCGCGCCCAAGTCAAGCGTGAGGCTTACGGTATAATCAACGTCTCCCTCGTCCGGGATGCCAAACAGTCCCTGTGCCATGTAGTAATTCCGGTAAGTTGCGCAGTGTTCCTTGGATCGACCTGTCATGCGGAGGTAATTCACCGTCTCTTCGTCGATCGGAAAAAAACCCATCGTCGCACCGTATTCGGGTGCCATGTTCGCGATGGTGGCACGGTCGGTCAGAGGTAACTGCTCCGCGCCCTTGCCGTAAAACTCGACAAACTTCCCGACCACCTTTGCCTCGCGAAGCATCTCCGTGACGGTCAATGCCAGATCGGTCGCAGTGACACCCTCTCGCAGCGTTCCCTCAAGCCGCACGCCAACAACATCCGGCGTCAAAAAATAAACCGGCTGGCCAAGCATCCCCGCCTCAGCCTCGATCCCGCCAACACCCCAACCGACAATGCCCAAGCCGTTGATCATCGTCGTGTGCGAGTCGGTGCCAACAAGCGTGTCCGGATAGTAAATGCCGTCCGTGTTGCCGAGCACGCCACGCGCGAGATACTCGAGGTTCACTTGGTGCACGATGCCAATGCCCGGCGGCACGACCTTGAATGTATCGAACGCCTGCATGCCCCACTTGAGAAACTGATAACGCTCCCTGTTACGAGTGAACTCCAAATCTAGGTTTTTGTCCATCGCATCCTCCGAACCGGCAAAGTCGACCTGCACCGAGTGATCAACCACCAGATCCACCGGCACCAACGGCTCGATGATTTTCGGGTCCTTGCCTAATCGAGCCGCCGCCGAACGCATCGCCGCGAGGTCCACCAGCAATGGAACGCCTGTAAAGTCCTGCAGCACAATCCGGGCAACGGTGAACGGAATCTCGTCGGTGCGATGGGCCTTTGCCTGCCAACCAGCGAGTTGGCGAATGTTCTCCTCCGTCACCTTTTGCCCATCGCAATTGCGAAGCACTGACTCCAAAACCAAACGGATACAAACCGGCAAGCGCGAGACATCTCCCAGTCCAGCTTCAGTCAACGCCGGTAGTGAGTAGAATTTGCCTTGTAGGTCGTTCCCAAGATCGAACGATTTCAGTGAACTAAACGTATTGTGGCTCATGAGATGGTACAAGCAACGAGATCGCGTTGTAAAAGGACAATGAAATGCAAACTCGCATTTGTCAACAACTCCACCCTTGTACGCCAAGTGAAATCCAGTCTGAAACTTCGCGCTTGCAACTGGTTTGTCCTGCGCAGATTCTTGCCGTCCTTTTTTGAAAGCCAATACGACATGGGTAAAACCAACCGTGAACGAAAGAAACAGGCAGCCCAAGCGCCTTTGATCAGCACTTGGATTCATGCGGTGCGAATGCTGTTGTTTTCAGCAGCGATCAGCACCGCCTATCTGGCCCTTGCCACGTTGGCCAAGGGTGGGCAAGTACCGGGCTGCGGGCCGGATTCGGATTGCGACAGGGTGCTGGGTAGTTCGTGGGCCTACTGGCTCGGCATCCCTGTGTCGCTGCTTGGTCTTGGCCTTTACGGGGCATTTTTCTTCACGACTTTTTCGCTCAAGATCGGGCAACAGCAAAAGGCCCGGCGTGCCCTCAATTCGATGACACTCATTTCGTTTGCCGTTCTCGGGGCAGCAGCTTGGTTCGTCGGGGTACAGGCAGTGGCGATCGGGGCGTTTTGTCCATACTGCTGCACGGCACACGGCATGGCGTCGCTGGCAGCGTTGATTTTCCTCAGCCAAGCCAACGTCATCGGCTCACGACTTTCTGTGCAGCTAAACTTTGGCGCGGGAGTCGGCATGGCGCTTGGTTTGGTGGCTGTCATGGCCGCCGGCCAAATCATGCTTCCAAAAGAAAAACCGGCACCGAAGATCGTTGACCTTGGCCCAGCGCAAACCAACGCCTCTGTCGCTGTGGCCAAGCCCGAGCCCAAACCCGCTCCGCCGCCCACGCCCGTAGTCGAGCCTGTTCCGGTGGTCACGCCTCCTGCTGCCCTGGCCGCTAACACCAAGCCTTTCCCCGTGCCCCGGTCAAACATTTCGCTTGATGCCAGCCGGTTGCCACTCCTCGGGCCGGCAGATGCCCCTCACCGGATCGGCTGTCTGTTCGATTACACCTGCCACCATTGCCGCCAGTTGCACGGGCAAATCAGGGAAGTCATCGATGAGTTTGGCGACCAGCTTTCGTGCCTAATGATCCCAATGCCGCTCGACGCCAACTGCAACGCGCAGATGAAGCGCACGCCGCGCGACCACGTTGATGCTTGCAAGTACGCCAGAATCTGCCTCGCGGTGCATCAGGTTGCCCCCACCAAGTACGATGCATTTGATCGCTGGCTCTTTTCGGACCACAAGACCACGAAGCCACTCGCAACAGTCAAGCAACACGCCTCAACTTTGATCGGCGCAGCGGCCCTGCACAACGCCAGCGGCGGAGCGGCGGTCGCGCAGCAACTCCAGGAGAACATCCGCGTCTACGAGGTGAACTCGAAAAACGGCAATAAATCGTCTATGCCACAGACGATTATCGGGAAAAAGGTAATGTTCGGACCGCCACCCTCGGTTGCTGCGCTGAAGTCGGTTCTTAATCAAACACTTGGCCTGAAATAAGCGTTGCCGATTGCGCGCTTGGTCAAGCGGCGTTAGCCTCGCGCGTGCGCTGGACCACCCGCAATGTCACGTTTGAGTTCTCCCGCCCGATGTTGGTGATGGGGATCGTCAACACCACGCCCGACTCGTTCGCCGACGGCGGCCAATTCCTCGAAACAGACTCGGCGGTCGATCAGGCGTTGCGCCTAACCGAAGAGGGCGCGGAGATCATCGACATTGGCGGCGAATCGACCCGACCTGACTCCGAACCGGTATCGGCGGAGGAGGAGTTGCAACGTGTCATTCCGGTGATCGAACGCTTGGCTAGGCGCTGCGAAGCTGCCCTCTCAATTGACACTCAAAAGCCAGCCGTGGCCAAGGCGGCGTTGGACGCAGGGGCATCGATCGTCAACGACATCGCAGCCAACCGTGAGTCACCGGAGATGTGGCAAGTTGTGGCCGAGGCCAAGGCCGGCTACGTCTGCATGCACATGCAGGGCACTCCGCAAACCATGCAGGCGAAGCCGCACTATGATGACGTGCTGCGGGAGGTCGGCGTTTTTTTCACTGAGCGCTTGGCAAAGATGGCAGAACACGGTGTCGACGCCGAGCAAGTGGCGCTGGATCCCGGCGTCGGGTTTGGGAAAAGACTTGAACACAATATAAAGTTGCTGAGCGGGCTCGGACAGTTTACAGTCAACGAGCGTCCGATATTGATCGGGGTTTCCCGGAAATCGTTTATCGGCAAGCTGCTCGGAACTCCGACCGGAGAACGCATGCCCGCCTCGTTGGCTTGTGCGGTATGGTCGGCTCTCAACGGAGCGCAAATCGTCCGCGTGCACGACGTGGCCGAGACGGTGCAGGCTGTCCGAATGGCGGAAGCGCTAAACAACGAAATTTAACGAATGGAACTATTGGAAAACATCTGGCAGGGCGTCACGAATTACTGGCGTCTTGTGGCTGAAATTTCCATTCTGTCCGTTACCATTTACTACACGCTCAAATTCGTACGGGGCACACGCGGTTGGCCCATGGTGGTGGCGTTCCTTGGCCTGCTGGGTATCACGCTGCTTTGCATCGCCC
>DASCOW010000389.1:0-2185 GCA_036012205.1 Verrucomicrobiota bacterium | reverse complement strand
TCGCACTCAACTGCACAATCGGCAATGGGCCGTTCCTAGACAACCGTTGGCGGGGTTGGAGTGTCCGCGTTGAAGCAAACGGCAATTGGTCACCAATGTCGGGCGGATTCCGCTCCCCCTCCGGCATCGGCACAAATCTTTCGGGCGACGTGTTCGTCACCGATCAGCAGGGCAACTGGTTCCCGACCTGCCCACTGATTCATGTGAAGTCTGGTGTGTTTCACGGGCACGCCGACGCGCTGCAGTACTGCAGGCTGCCAAGGGCTACCTTCGCCGTCGAGGGCGATCTTCCGAAGGGGCTTACTGTCGTCGAGGCGGCCGCGCGTATCCCGGCTTATCGCCTGCCGGCGGTGTGGTTTCCATACCGCAAGATGGGCATGAGCACGACGGATATCCTCGCCGACAGCACTCGGGGCAGGTTCGGGCCGTTTGCCGGCCAGCTTTTCGTCGGCGAGTTCACGATGTCATTTGTGTCGCGGGTGTTTCTCGAAAAAGTCGGCGGCGAATATCAGGGCGCCTGTTTTCGTTTTCGCGACGGACTCGACTGCGCGGCATTGCGGCTCGAGTGGAGCGCCGACGGGTCGATGTTTATCGGCGAAAGCAACCGGGGCTGGAACTCGCTCGGCAGTCGCAGCTACGGCCTGCAACGGCTTCGCTGGACCGGCAAAACGCCGTTCGAAATTCTCCGCATGGAATCACTGCACGACGGCTTTCGGCTGGTTTTCAGCATACGGGTTAACCGCAAAACCGCCACAGAACCCGGCAGCTACCGGCTGTCGAGTTACACGTACCCGTACCATCAAGCCTACGGCGGCGCGGAGACGGACACCCGCCAACTCGCCATTACGGCCACAAAGTTTCAGCGCACCGCCGACGGCAAAGACGCGGTTCGGTTGACCGTGGACGACCTGCAGGAAGGCTTCGTTCACGAGTTGTCCGCCAGGGGCGTTCGGTCCCAAAAAAACTCGTTTCCGCTGCTGCACCCGGACGCCTTTTACACGCTCAACAAAATCCGACCGGCAGAAAACAAATGACACCGGGCGGGTGGCTCCCGTACATTCGCCGGCCTGATGGGTGACAACCTTCCAACGCCGCTGCGCCTGGCCATGTGGTGCGGGCCGCGCAACATCTCCACAGCGCTCATGCGGGCGTGGGGCAACCGGCCGGACACCTTCGTCGTCGACGAACCGCTCTATGCGCATTACCTGCGCGAAACCGGTCTGCCGCATGCCATGGCCACCGAGATCATCGAGCGGTACGAGTCCGACTGGAAGAAGGTCGCCACTTGGCTCACCGGCCCGATCCCGGAAGGCAAGACGATCTTCTATCAAAAACAGATGTGCCACCACATGCTGCCGGGCATCGGACGCGACTGGCTTGGCCAGGTGACGAACTGTTTCCTCATTCGCGAGCCACGCGAAATGCTCACGTCGCTGATGAAAAAGCTCCCCAACCCAACGCTGGCCGACACCGCGCTGCCGCAGCAACTCGGACTGTTCAACCACGTCCGTGAACTCACCGGCGAAACGCCGCCGGTGATCGACTCGACCGAAGTGCTGCGTGATCCTCGCGGCATGCTAAGTGTACTGTGCGACCGCTTGGGGGTTACGTTTATCGAAGCGATGCTCGAGTGGCCGCCGGGTATCCGTGAGTCGGACGGCATTTGGGCGAAGCACTGGTATCCGGAAGTCGAAACCACAACCGGCTGGCGTCCGTATAAGCCGAAGGACGATTCCGTGCCCGACTCGTTGAGCGACGTGCTCGAGCAGTGCAATGAGATTTATGGACAGCTTTACCCGCACCGCATCACCGCCTAACCAAAAATCATGCTCCAGGAATTCAGCGAGAAAAACAGAGACCTGCTGATCAACATCAACGGCAAGCTGCTGCACCGCGACAAGGCCGGCATCAGTCCTTTCGACTCCGCCGTGCAGGGCGGCGACGCCGTGTGGGAAGGCCTGCGCGTTTACGACGGCAAAATCTTCCGCCTGGCCCAGCACCTCGAGCGGCTCCGCAGCTCGGCGCTCGCGCTGGCCTTCGCAGAGATACCGTCGGTCGACGCCATCACGACGGAAATCAAGCGTACGCTTGAGGCGAACGACATGCGTGATAACGCGCACATCCGGCTCACGCTGACGCGCGGGGTCAAGGTCACCTCCGGCATGGATCCGCGGCTCAACACCGC
>DASCOW010000388.1:0-6273 GCA_036012205.1 Verrucomicrobiota bacterium | reverse complement strand
CAGCCCGCAAGGCAACCACCCCACCCAAGCCAAAGACACCGCAGGAAAAGCTGCACGCCGCGTTGACGGCGGTGAAGTTTGACCGCACGCCGGACGGCATCCTTAATGCGCTCGACGAGTTGACGAAAAAGACTAAGCCACAGAAGAACAAAGCCAAGGCAGCGGCGGAACACTTTCGGCGCCTGGCCAATGCCGGCCGCTGGAAGGAATTGGGCGAACACATCCAGTCACTGCCGTTCGACGGCTCTTCCGAGAAGGCGTACCGCCACCTCGTCACCGCCCTGCTCCGGGCACCCGCCACTGGATCCTCCACATCGCAGCCGCCGCCCATTTCAAGTAGCTCAAAAGTTACCCCCATGCCCATCACCAAGCCGCGTCCAATGCTCACTCAGGAGGATTTTGTCGAGCTTTTGCAACTGGCCCAGACAGAACCCAACAAAGCCGATATCATCGCGCTGAGCAATCTGCTGCGTGGCGTTGGCCATCCGAACCTGTCGCGCCTAGCCAAGCATCTCGAGGCCGGCATTGGCCGGTTCGGCGGCGACACGCTGGACGGCCGCAAGCTCGCCGCACAACTGCTACAGCCGTTGGCAATTAAATCCGAAGCCCAAATCGCGCTGAAGTTTGTGCCGGAAAGCGACGACGACTGGGCGCTGGATATGCGCGCGGACTTGTTGCACAGGCTGTGGAGCGGCCAACCCAGTCCACCCAACTTGTCCGCGGCGTGGAAGGCCAATGAAAAACTGATCGCAACTATCGAAGACGATGCCATGCGGCTCGACGGCATCAAGCGTGGTTTCACGCTCGTTGCGAAACTGCCCAAGGCCAAAACCGACGAGTGGATGAGCAAGCAGTTCCTTGAGGGTGGCTCAGGGCTGAAGCTGATCCAGTTCGTGCAGGCCGATGTGCACCGCAGCCTCCGTAGCACCAATTACAACGGCCGCTCAGAGAACCTCCGCAGCCTGCGGCAGATCGTCGGCGCACTCCTCAACCAAACCGACAGTGACTTGGCCAAGTGGCAACTCCCGCTGACCATCGCCGCTGAAGCATGGCTCATTGAAGCCGAGAACACCGCGCAACACGCACAAATTATCGTGAACCTCAGCTCGACACGTTACGATCCAGTGTACGAGCAGCAACGCCGTCTAGCCCAACAAAACTCCAACCGCTTCAAGCCGCTTCAACCAGCCGTTATCATCGAGCATGCACCCGACAGTGCGTGGCTGGCAGCCCTGCCGGAGAGCCGTCGCGCCCGTGCCCTAGCCGCGGTGGCGGAAACCCTGCTGAAAGACCAAAAAGTCATGAAGGCACTGGACGAAATCGAGCGCTTGGCCAGGCTCGATCCACGAAAGGCCAACCTGATCGCCACCACATTACTGTTCTCCTGGGTGAAGAGCCGAAACCCCAACGGCGGTGCCAAACCAATCCTGCCGTCATCAACCCGGTCGGTGTACATCCCGCCAAGGCCGAACGGCACGCCACTCACACGCGCCAAGCAGAAGCGCAACCTGCGTGAGTTGGGCCAAATCCTCGAGCGCTTGGCCAAGCTGCCGGTTGATTCGCCCAAGCCGCAGGCCGTCGTCACTGCGTTCGAAGGTGCGCACAGCTTCGCCGAGGTGTACAAGCTCGACGACATCCGCGCAGTCTTCGGCGAGCCGGAAACAATGCCGGTCACGTCGCTCAGTACACTCATCAACTCGATGCGCCAGCGATTGGCTACAACGTGGCGCGCGCCAAAAGTGCAGCAGCAGGCCGACACCAAACGCGGTGAGCCGCAGATCAACACTGAGGTAATGACAGGGTACGAAACGCTGTTGACACTGCTCGACTCTGGGCTCAAGTCCAAACCGGATGTTTGGCAACTGAGGTTACAACAGGCCGCCGCCAACTTCGATCTCGCTGAGTACCAGTATGGCAACAAAGCCGACCTGGACGTGTACGTGAAGCACCGTGAGACTGCGTTCGAGGCCTTCAGCGAGGCCGCTGGACTGTACGCGCTGCAAACCTCAATGACCGCCGACAAGCCCAGCGCTCTCGTTTTTCAGCTTTGGTTCAATGCCAACCTCGGCGCGAGCGACCTCTCTTATGTCACACGCCAACAGATCCCAGAGATCGGCAACCTCCAGAAAATCCGCGATGCCATTCTCGTGTTGCCGGACTCGGAAGGCCACCTGAAGGCGTTCGGTGAGTCGATTTCCAACACGTCGCGCCGGTTGACGCCGGAGCTGAAACCGCGCTACCTCCGCGCCTCCCTCGCTGTCCTCGAGAATCATCCTGCCGGCGAACCGGCACGAAAACTGGTACAGCATTACGACGACCTGCTCGATGAGGTGAAACTGGTCGCCCACATCGACGGCAGCGACGAGATTGGCCACACCGAGCCGTTCGGTCTGTTCATCGGACTGCGGCACACGAGCGACATCGAGCGCGAGGCCGGCGGCTTCGCACGCTATCTCGTCGGCGGCAGCAGCACGGGCACCCCGTATTTTTACCCGCGCTATCCCGGCCAACGACAGGCGCCCCGCGACGATCTTGAGGGGCATTTAGGGGAGAAACTCGGTGAAAATTTCGAGGTGCAGTCGATCACCTTTCACGACAACAAAACCCAGTCGCACACCATCGGCCAGCCGGGCTGGCGCGAGACGCCGCTGGCCTACGTGTTGCTAAACGCGAAGGACGCCTCGGTCGATCGAATTCCCGAGTTGCAGATGGATCTCGATTTTTACGACTCGCTCGGTCCGGTGCTGTTGCCGGTGACCACCGCGACGCAGATCGTCGATGCGCGCCCTACCCCAGCCCCAGCCCGACCGGTTGCAGAGCTGGAGCTGACGCAAACCCTCGACGCACGACTCACGGGCGAAAACGCTGAACTCAAACTCACGCTCGAGTTGCACGCCACCGGCAAGGGGTTGGCGCCGTCGCTGGACAAGCTCGTCGCACTCGACATCCCCGGCTTCGAGATATCCAAGACCGACGATCAGGGCCTGTCGATCGCGCGTGTCGAGTCCGGTGCATCAAGCGTCAACGCCGTGAGCGAACGCACCTGGCTACTCACTCTCAAGCCAACCGGCGACGTCGACGGCATGCTCCCGTTCAAGTTCCCGAAACCGACCGGCCTCGTGGCCATGGCAGCCTACAAGCAGTACCGCGACGCCGACCTCGTGGAGGTGGACAGTGAACTGGCATTGGCCGGGCTTGTGCTGAATCCGCCCCCAACTTGGCCTTGGTTTGCCGGCGGCGCGGTCGCAATATTGGTTGCCCTTGGCGCCTGGCACCTGGCCAAGCGCGGTGCAGATGAAGCGAAGACTGCACCGATATTCGCCGTGCCGGACGAGTGCACGCCGTTTGCCGTCATGGACCTGCTGGAACGCATCGCCGCCGAGCCCCCGAGGTCGCTGGCAAACGCCCATCGCGACCAGTTGCAATCGACCATTCGCGAACTTGAGCAGGTTCACTTCGCGCCCGATGCCATCCAAGCCAACGGGCACGGCGATCTGCGCGCCATCGCCCGCGACTGGGTCGGGAAGGTGAGCTAACCACTGTTCATGGCCGCCAAGCGCATCCTGCTTATCGCCAATCCGGTGGCCGGGCGACGGCGAGGGGAACTGCTCCTGACCAAGGCACAGGCGCAACTTGAGGTGCTTGGCCTCTCGACGGCCACTGAACTCACCAGCACCCCCGGACACGCCACGCACTTGGCCAAGGCGAACGCCCCCAATTTCGAGATCGTCGCTGCACTGGGAGGCGACGGTACAGTCAACGAGGTGGCCAACGGGCTCATGGCCGTCGAGCCAAGCGAGCGCCCCGCCCTGGCCGTGCTCCCGGCCGGCACCGGCAACGACGTTGCGCAAACGTTCGGCTTGGCCAAACTCGATACGGCCATCGCCACCACAGCCCACGGTGGCACCCGGGCGCTTGATGTCATCCGCGTGCGCTTGGTATGCGGCAAGGAGCCGGTCACCCGACACTCGCTGCTCTTTGTCGCCGCCGGTTTCGCCGCCGAGGTGATCCGCAAAACCGGGCCGCGGGTGAAGCGCCTCCTCGGGCGGCGCTTCAGCTACTCGGCCGGGCTGTTCCGTGCGTTGGCCGGCTTTCGCGCGCCGAAATTCACAGTGCGTTGGGACGGCGGCGAACAGTCAGGCCCAATGTTCCAAGTCTGCGCCGGCAACACCGAATTTGTGGGAGGCGGCGTGATGTGCCTCTCCCCCGGCGCGCAGCCGGACGACGGCCTGCTGGACATCAGCCTAGTGGGCGCGCTTGGCCGACTACAGATCGTGCGGCGCTTTCCGAGCATCCTAAGCGGCCGCTACGTCGAGGACGAGCGGGTGGACTACTTCACCGGCAAACGCCTCGAGATCGATGCCGAGCCACCCACCGAAATCCAGGCTGACGGCGACATCATCGGCACCACTCCGGCAACGATCGAACTGCTGCCAGGCGCCCTGCGATTGATTGTTCCGGAGCCAATCAAGAAGGTGATTTGAATTTGGAGTGCGATGGCAAGCGAAGCTCGACGACGCGTTAAGGCACATACATTTTCGCACCTATAGCGGAGCGGGGAATCAGCACCAAATGCGAGGCCTCATACCAGCCCGAGGCGTTGCCCCTTTTGCCGGCACACTCCATGGGAGTCACGGATTGGGTGTGCCGCCGCTAATGACTTGGAAGGTTGGCTTGACGATGGGGAGCGGGTTGACGCGGCCGAGGTTGTTGAGCCAGTTCCGCCCGCCCGCCTGGCTCTGCAACGCCGCCGCCCCCTGCCCACCGAGCATCGACTCGATACTGCGGGAGGTTTCGTTGCGGATTTGACCCAGCTGCATCTGCCTCTCCTCGAGAGACAAGCCGGTGTTCATGCGAATTTCACGGGCAAGCTCCTCAGCGCCGCCCTTCATCTGGTACACCTGCGCGGATATATTCTCCCCAAGCCCCTGCCGCTCAGTAATCTTGTTGATCGACTTGTAGTCGTAATCGGTCTGGCGCAGGTAATCCTGAAAACGATCATCCCCCAGCGAGGAGCGAATCTGCTCGTTCATCTCCTGCTCAGCGAGTTGACGAATCTCGGCATCGGCCGGTAAAATGCTCGCCCCTGGCACCACGCCGTACTCGTCATCGAACGACTGGCGCGCGGCAAAGATATCGCGGAATTCATCCTCCGACGGTTCGAACCCATCCATCTGCAGCCGCATATTTGCCGCCGTGGGGGATTTGCGCAGATCATACTCCATCTTTTGGTCCGGAGTCAGCATGGTGGAGATGCGGCTGTCGCGCTCTTCCCGCAGTTGACGAATCTCGGCCATGTCCTGCGCGTCGCTGGCGCCCTGAGCCATTTTCTTGAGCAATTGGCTACCAAACTCCTGCTCAAGGGTGTTCAGCTCCGCCTTGGTTTCCTCCGGGATAAAATCCATCGCGTAGCCGCTCTTAGCCTGCGAGCGGGCACGGGCCAGCGGGCTGGGCCGGTTGATGGCCGCCACGCCCTGCGCACCGAACAAGTCGCCGAGCACTTCGTTTTTCTCACGATCCAGCTGGGCCAATTGCGAGCGGGTGGCACTCGAAGGCTGGGAAAGTGCGCTGGGATTGCCTGTCTTCCAGTATTCCTTGCGTGCGGGCGCCTTGGAGAGGATGTCAGCCTTGCGCTGGTCGTAGAACTTCTCGAGATCCTGTTTCACAAGATCGCGAATAGTCTCCTCGGGGCAGCCGATCCGGCGCAGGTTTCCGACGTATGTCTGGTAGTCGTCGGCCTCGATCTGGCTCCAGTGGAACGACTCAACCTCGCGCACGACGCGCTCAACCGGAGCCACTTGACCAAGCGCCTGGCTTGGGACAGTCGAGGCGGCCGGCGGCACTTGGCTTGACCCGGAGGGCTGCTGCCTGTCGGCAAACAGCCAAAAAAGGCCTACGAGGCAAACCAAGTTTGCCACGATCGAAATCATCAACAGTCGCTGAAGGTTCATCAAACAGGAACGAAAATAAACACCGCCTTTAGGCGATGCAATCTCATGAAACAACGCCACCTGGTCAAAGTTGCGCCGGGCTTGGCCAAGCGCCTCACCTACTCTTTTTCCGGGGCGGATCGCTTAAGGTAGCGGAAAAAGTCCGAGTCGGTGGAGAAAATGAGGGTGTCCTCCTCGGACAGCGTGGTTTCCAAGGTTTCCATGGTCTTGAGGAACTCGTAGAAATCACGGGCCTCGTCGCTTTGGTTGAATGCCTCGGCGTAGATTTCAACCGCCTCGGCATCGGCTTTGCCCTTGATTTGCTGCTGCCGCAAATAGGCTC
>DASCOW010000387.1:0-3572 GCA_036012205.1 Verrucomicrobiota bacterium | reverse complement strand
ACCCAAGCGACCACCAACCTGTCGCGGCGGTCATCACTCTAGAGTAGCGCAAACGGCCGAACGCGGGGAGGGTGAGAGACTATTCCTCCTCGATTTCGACGTTGATATTGTTGTTTTCGAGGGTGCTGCCTTCGGCTTGGGCCAGGCGTGAGAGTGCGGTGAGGTATTGCACCTTGGCGTTGATCTCGGCGTAACGCCGACTGGTGAGGTCGCGCTGGGCCTGCAGCACCTGGTAATTCTCAATCGCGCCCTCGTTGTATCGTTTTGTCTCGTTTTGCAGGGCCAACTCGCTGCTGAGCCGTGCCTGTCGTGTTACCTCGATCTGCTCAAACCGGTACTCGGCGTCGCGGATGAGCCGGTCGATCTCAATCATGATGGATTGCTCCAATTCCTTGTGCTGCAACACCGCCTGCTCTTTCTGCAGTTGCGCAGTTTTGTAGTTGGCGCGGGCGGAGCGGTTCGGGATCGGGATGCTGAACTGAAGGCCGATGGAGTAGTTCGGGTAATCGCCGTCTCGGATGTCCCGGAAAGCGTTGTTGAAGGAGGCGCTTCTTGCGACGAACGGTAGATTGTCCCTGTACTTGATCACGGCGCTGTCGCTGCCGGAGAGTCCGTAGGTCGCGCGAAGGTCCAGCTGGGGGTAGAGTTGATTTTTATTGTACTTGAGCCGGATGTCGGCGTTCTCTAGGGAGATTGTGCTTTGAAGGATCTCGGGCCGCTGGTTGAGCGCCTTCGCCCAGCTGTCGTTTCTGCTAAACACGGTTTGCACCGGATTAAGCTCCCCGACTGGTAAGAGCTCGGCGTCCTGCACGGAGGCGAAGTCATCGGTCAAAAACCGTTTCAGGTTGTTGACGCTGTCGGCGTAGCTGTTCTGGACAGAGAGGAGCGAGGCTTTCTGCGAATAAAGCTCCGCTTCCAGTTGGGGGAGCTGTGACTTGGCCAGCGTACCGACTTCGGCGCGGCGCTTTTGGTTGCTGAAGTTTTTTTCTGTCAACGCAAGCGTTTCCTCGGCGACGGTCACGTTTTCGCGGCTGGCGATGAGCGCGTAGTACGCCAACTCGACGCTGGACACGGTCTGTGTGATCTGCCGGATGACGGTGAGGGAGGAATTCTTAATTTGTTGCTTATTCAGTTTGATGTTCATACGCGTGCCGTCGATCCACGCGCCTTTCAGTAAAGGCTGCGTGAGGGTGGCGCTAAAGCTGGTGCCGTAACTGCCGAACGGCCTATTCATAGAGTCAGAGCCGGTGGTCTCCGAGGAATTCAGACCAATGTTGTAACGCGTTCCGAACGGCAATAGGCCATTCAGGCCAACATTGCTCCGGAACGAGTCAGTCTCACTCGAGGGGATAGTGAACTCGAGAGGATTTACGCGACCCTTGCTCTCACGGAAACTGTCGGTGCCGCCGAGGCCTAGCCGGGGGTCGTACGCGCCGTATGACCCCTGCAGGTTTAGCCCAGCCAGCCGCGGCTGATAGTTGGTGATGCGCAGGTTGAGGTTGTTCTCGAGCGCGATCTGGATGCACTGCTCCAGCGTGACTGCGCCGCTCGGGATATCGGCGGCTTCGGCTGTGGCCAGTGTTGCCAAGGCGGTGAACGCATAAAATAGGGTTTTCGAGGACATGCGGCGGCGAGGGTGCGCCATCTGCTGCTTTTCGTCAATCTGGAGTGAGTCGTGGTTTTGCATGAAAATAAAGGAGGATGCCCTGTCGCGGGGCAATGACCATACGCTCTGACGCCAGTCAGGGTTTCAGGATTCGGTAAAAAAGCTCCCCGTCCACGGGCGCGGTCTCGTCGATGAACACGTTGAGTGGCGGGGTGGCCGGCAGCGGGCCGGAGACGGTCTCGAACGCTTGTCCAAGCGCGATGGCTCGCTGCACCCGGTACGATTTGCCAGCCTCGCTGTGCCAGCGGATCTCTGGGCCAAGGCCAGTCTGCCGGCTTGCAGGCAGGATGGCAAACACGGAGTTCGGGTCGTCGGGGTCGGTCCCGGCGGCGAGTTCGTCCGCGTCACTTGCGCCGTCGGCGTCGGCATCGTCCGCATCGAGGTCGAGTTGCACGATGTCCAGTTTGTGGTCGTCGGTGTTCATGTGATGCATCAGCAGCACGGCGGGCCGTCGGCTTTCTCGCTTGGCCAAGCCGCGGTCAACGGCGATTTTGATCGGTTCGTTCGCGTCGTGCATCACGGTGCCGTTGATGCCGAATACCGAATGTACCACCGGCTTGGTGACGTCGTAACGTATCAGTTGCGTGCGATCGATCTCGGGGTAGCCGTACTGCTCGGCACCAAGTGTGAGCACACGAAAGTCGAAGTCCGTCTTATTCTCGTCCAGCCCGAGCATCCGCGCAGAAACCGGTAACACCATCACGCTATTGTTGAATGGCACCGTGTCGAACTCGTCCGGCGGGAAGACGTTGAGGTAGCCTGCGTCGGCCATGCCGCGCTCGGCCCGTGGCACGCGAATGAGGATGGAGAGAAACACATCGTCGGCATAGGTGGACACGGTGAGGTCGTCCTTGATAAAACCGCCGTTGCTGCAGCTGGCCAGCTCGTGGTCTATCCAGCCGTCGTAATCGTTGTCGATCTGCAGGTGCGGGTCGTACAGGAACGAGTGCGGGTTCGTCCACGGCCCGGCGTTGGCGATGCCGAAGTACAGCGTTGTCTCCGCCACCGAGCCGACTTGCGGGTAGTCCGACGCCACGCCGAACGCCAGCACATCGGCGGAGATGTCGGCGGGGTCGGTGAGCAGATTGTTGAGTGGACTGAGTCCGGCGAGCTCGAACACCGACACCAACGGCTTCGGATGCGCCGAGTCGCCCTCGAGCGAAAGCTCGAGCGAAACCAGATTTCGGGCCGGCAGGCCAATCCGTGCCACGGTGGTGTGCTTCGTGGCGGCAGAGCGGACGAGGGCGTGGTATGGCACACGCAGTTTTTCGGTGTCGTTGGCCAACGCGATTTTGCCGCTGACCTCGTACACCCAGCTCCGGGCGCGACCGTTTAGCAGGGGCGGCGTCAGCGGATCGCCGGTGCGGTCGAACTGCGCCGGATCGGCGTGGAAACGCACCGACACGAGCTCGTGCGAGTTGGCTGCGACGGTGATCTGTTTCACCGGCAGCTCGATGCCAAAGCCGGTTTCTGTGACCGTTTCCTCGACGGACAGGGTGAACTCGGCTGCCGAGTCGCCGTGATTTGTCACCCGGATCTGCCGCGTCTCCTCCCATGGCTGGGCCAAGGCCAGTGCGCCGAGCGACAGCGTGGTCAGGCCGTCGGTGCCATCCGCCATCGCCGTCACGGTGGTGGTTACCGCCATCGCCACGTCGAGAAATCCGGCCCCGGCGAGCGACTCGGGATAGACAGTGCCGTTCTCGTGCCGCAGCGGCTTGGCAGTGTTGAGAAGCAGTGCCTTGATCTCAGTGGCACTCCAGCCGGGATGCGCCTGCATGGCCAAGGCGGCTGCGCCGGCGACGTGTGGCACAGCCAGCGATGTGCCGGTGAACCAAGCCGTGCCGGTGCCGGTGCCCATTCGGGCCGATTGAATCAGCTCGCCCGGCGCGATGAGCTCCGGCTTGAG
>DASCOW010000386.1:0-1162 GCA_036012205.1 Verrucomicrobiota bacterium | reverse complement strand
TCACGCTCGTGCACAAGGGCAACATCATGAAATTCACCGAGGGCGCCTTCCGCGACTGGGGCTACGCCCTGGCCAAGAGGGAGTTTGGCGCGGAAGACCTCGACGGCGGCCCGTGGCAGGTCATAGAAAAGGACGGTCGCAGGATCGTGGTCAAGGACGTCATCGCCGATGCCTTCCTGCAACAGATTCTGCTGCGCCCGGCCGAGTACGAGGTCATCGCCACGCTCAACCTCAACGGCGACTACATCTCGGATGCACTCGCAGCGTGTGTTGGTGGTATCGGCATCGCGCCGGGTGGCAACATCAACTACAACACCGGCCATGCCATCTTTGAGGCCACGCACGGCACCGCGCCGAAGTACGCCGGGCTGGACAAGGTCAACCCCGGCTCTGTCACCCTCAGCGGCGAAATGATGCTGCGGCATCTCGGTTGGCTCGAGGCCGCCGATCTCATCGTCAAGGGCATGAACGGCGCCATTGCCTCAAAAAACGTCACCTACGATTTCGCCCGCCTCATGGATGGTGCGACCGAGATCAAGTGCTCCGCCTTCGGCCAAAACGTCGTCGACCACTTGGGCTGAGTCATCCTGCCCGGCAACTGCCCCGGAGATTCATATTGGATGACTGGAGCGGGTGGCACGCAACATTGCGTCATGTGCCCACATACCGAGCAGGCGTTCCAACCAAAAAGAACCGTTTCGCGGGAGAGCCCCCGTGGCATCGAGATTGCTTGAATTACATTTGCCTGTGACTAACCGCCTTCTCATAACTGCCGTCTTATCCTGTTCGGCTGTCTTGCCCAAAGGCGCGGTGGTGATCAATGAAATCCACCACGATCCTGACATCAAAACCGAGCTGGCCGAGTTTATTGAACTGCACAACTCCGGTGATGAACCGGCGAATCTCAGCGGATGGACAATCGGGGGCGCCGTCGTCTACACAATCCCGGAAGGCACCCAACTCGACGGTGGTGCCTTCGCTGTCATCGCGCACAACCCCACGCAGTTCCGGGACAAATTCGGTGGCTCGCCACTTGGCCCGTGGCTAGGCAAGCTGGACAACGACGGCGAGCGGATCGAGTTGCGCGAGGCCACCGGCCAACTCGTTGATCGTGTGCGCTACCGCCTGGGGTTCCCGTGGCCCATCGTCGGCGCCCCCCCGG
>DASCOW010000385.1:0-11876 GCA_036012205.1 Verrucomicrobiota bacterium | reverse complement strand
AGCGGCACGCCGTATTGCAGGGAGACACTCGTCAACGCGGCGACGCTGTCCATAAGGCCTCCGATGGTCGAACCCTCCTTGGCCATGGTTATAAACACTTCGCCGGGTGCGCCGTCCTCGAACAGGCCAATTGTCAGATAGCCCTCGTGCCCGGCAATGTCAAATTTGTGAGTCACCGCCGAGCGGGTCTCGGGCAGGCGCCGGCGGAGGGGTTGGTCGATCTGCTTAAGCAGACCGACCAACTGATCCTCCAGCTCCTTAATCCGCTCGTCCGCCGTCGTGGCGGGTTCGCTTTCGCTTCCCTCGCCGGTTTTGGCGGTGTTGAGCGGTTGGGACCGTTTCGAGCCATCGCGATAAATCGCGACGCACTTTAGCCCCATTTTCCACGCCTGTGTGTAGGCGTCGGTAATATCCTCGACCTCGCACTCCTTGGGGAGATTGACGGTTTTGGATATAGCGCCGCTGATGAACGGTTGGGCAGCGGCCATCATCCTCAGATGTGCCATGTAGTGAATGCTGCGTTCGCCGCGAGCCGGCTTGAACGCGCAATCGAACACATCCAGATGTTCGGGCTTGAGCCCGCTTCTACGGGTTTCCCCGTCCTCCTTGACGTCCTCGATGGAGTCAAATTCTTCCACATGAGCGAGGATGTTTTTCACTTCATCCGCCGAGTAGCCCAGCCGCGACAACGCATCGGGCACAGTGCGGTTCACGAGCTTCAACATGCCGCCACCAGCGAGCAGCTTGTACTTCACCAGCGCGATGTCCGGCTCGATGCCGGTCGTGTCGCAGTCCATAAAAAACGCAATAGTACCGGTCGGCGCCAGCACGGTGACCTGTGCGTTGCGGTAACCGTATTGATCTCCCTTGGCCAAAGCCGCCTCCCAGCAATCGCGGGCGGCATCTTTCAGGTACCCGAAATCTTCGCTGGGCTGGATATTCTCCACAGCGTCGCGGTGCAGTTGCATGACGCCCCGCATCGACTCGACATTGTCCTTGGCCAACGGCTTGGCCACGCCGCTGCAACGGGCGTCTTTGTACCCGGCAAACGAACCCATCAAGCCGGCTATCTCCGCCGATTGCTCATACGAGTGCCCGGTCATGATCGATGCGATCGCGCCGGCCAACGCCCGGCCCTCGTCCGAGTCGTACGGCAATCCGTAGCTCATGACCAGCGAACCCAAGTTGGCGAACCCGAGGCCAAGCGTGCGGAAAATGTGCGAATTCTCAGCAATCGGCCTATTCGGGTAACTGGCATTGTCGACGAGAATTTCCTGCGCAGTAATGTAAACACGCACCGCCGCCTTGAACCGGTCGATGTCGAACACGCCATCCTCGCGCTTGAAACGCATCAGGTTCAACGAGGATAGGTTGCAGGCTGTGTTGTTCAGGAACACATACTCGGAGCAGGGGTTGGTCGAGTGGATCGGCTCGGTGCCTTTGCAGGTGTGCCATTTTTGGATTGCACCATCGTACTGCAGGCCGGGATCACCACAAATCCATGTGCCCTTTGAAATTTTGTTGAACAATCCGGAGGCGTCCTTCTTCTCGAGTTTATCGCCAGTGGTCACGGCACGCGTCCACCAGTCGCCGCCATCTTGCGCGGACTGCATGAACTCGTCGCTGACACGCACCGAGAGGTTCTCGTTCTGGTACATGACACTGCCGTAGGCATTGCCGTTGTATGAACCATCGTAACCCTGCTCGATCAGTGCCCACGCCTTTTTCTCCTCCTCCTGCTTGGCATCGATGAACTCCTCAATATCGCCGTGCCAGTCGCGGATGGTGTTCATCTTGGCGGCGCGCCGTGTCTTGCCGCCGGAGCGCACCACGTTGGCCACCTGGTCGTAAACACGGAGAAACGACATCGGGCCGCTCGGGGCGCCGCCGCCGCTGATGCCCTCAAGCTTGGAGCGGATCGGTGTCAAGTCAGTGCCGGTGCCTGAGCCGAACTTGAAGAGCATCCCCTCACTCTGCGCCAGTTGGAGGATCGACTCCAAGTCATCATCGACCGACTGGATGAAGCAGGCGCTACTCTGCGGATACTCGTACTGTGACGTGGCACGCTTCGCTTGGCCAAGCGTTTCGTCATAATGCCAATTGCCCGGCGCAGAGTCATTGCCAACGCCGTACTCGTGATGCAATCCGACGTTGAACCACACCGGCGAGTTAAAGGCACCATACTGGTTCAGGCAAAGCCACGTCAGTTCGTCATAAAAAACCTCGCCATCTTTCTTGCTAAAGTAACCGTCCTTGACCCCCCAGTCGGCTATGGTACGGGCCACGCGGTGAATTAACTGCCGTACAGATGTCTCGCGCTGGGGCGTGCCTTGTTCACCGAAAAAATATTTCGAGACCACCACCTTCGTCGCAAGCTGTGACCAGCTTCTGGGCACCTCGACATCATCCTGCTTGAAAATGATTTTGCCGCTCTCGTCGGTGATCTCCGCCGTGCGCTTGTCCCATTCAACCTCGTCGTAGGGACTGCGCTTGGCATCGCTGAACACCCGATCGAATCGGATCTTCTGTCGCTTGGGCCGCTTGGCCAAACCGGCCCGCTTCGGAGTCGAGACTTTGGGGGAGTTGGAACGTCGTGGGCTGCGTGAAGTTGGCACGGTCAAAGAGTCATTCGCATCAATCATGGATTGTCTGGCTTTTACGTTGTTCAGGGCGATACCGCCTGCTTCCGGGCGATTTTAATCAATCAACCACCCTTGAAAGCTCGGCAGAGCTGGGCTGCAAGGAAAGTCTTACCACAATTTGTTGGGGCATCAAGTTTTTTTACCACAATTTGTTGTGTTTTTTTCTCTCACGACCTTCCAGGCCAAGTTCCTTGCGCCGCAAGTGTTTGCGGCTCAAAGTCTTCGGTGACATGACAAATTATTTACTTGAGCATCTGGATGAAATTGAGCCAACCCCCTGCCCTTGCGGCTTGGCCAAACGCGCTTTTGTCGATGCCCCGGACGCCGTGGCCACTCTGCATGAAGTCGATATCAAACAGGATTCGGTCGTTCATTATCACAAACGAATGACAGAAATCTACCTCGTCCTTGAGGGCGAAGGCCACATGGAACTTGACGGCGATTGCATCCCCGTCAAGCCCATGAGTGTCGTTTATATCAAGCCCGGTTGCCGGCATCGGGCGGTGGGCCGGCTCAAAATCATCAACGTCCCCATCCCGGCATTCGACCCCGATGACGAATGGTTCGACGAGTAAACGCACCGCTTTCGGCTTGCTTCGGACGGGCAATTGCCGATTGAATCCACCGCCCTGCGGCGCCGTCACGGTTTCCTTTTTTATTGTATGCACACGTTCATTCTTTTTTTGCTCGGAGTCACTTCGGTGATCAGCCTCGCCTTCATCATTGAGCGGGGTTATGCCCTGCGCCGCCGCGCCATCATCCCACAGCCTTTAGCTGACAGTTTGGAACATTGCCAGACACGCAGCGATGTTAACACTCTGCTCAGGTTCTGCCAGCAGCACGAACGCACCCCACTGGCGCGGTTGACCACCGCCGCCATCGAGCACCTCGAGTGGGCCAAACCGGACAATGTCGAAGCACTGCAGACCCGCGCCCGGCACGAGATCAGCCGAATGGAACGCGGCATGGTGGTACTCGAGATCATCACCGGCATCGCGCCGCTGCTGGGGCTCGTCGGCACGGTGTTTGGGTTGATCGAGATTTTCGGCGAGATGACCTCGGACCAAGTGGACACAGCCAGATTTGCCAAAGGCATCTCTCTGGCCCTTTACGCCACCCTCTCGGGTCTCAGCATCGCCATCCCTTCGCTCGTGGCATGGAGTATCTACAACAAGCGGGTCGAGACTTTTGCCATCGAGATGGAGACACTGCTCGACAAGTTCCTTCGCCGGCAGTACCCGGTCAGTACTGCCAAGTAGCCACCCCCGCTGCCATGCGATTTCTCCCGCGCAAAAACAGAAAACCTCCCACCGTCATCATCGTAGCGCTGATCGACGTGCTGATGGTGGTGCTCATCTTCATGGTGGTATCGACGACATTCTCAAACCAAGCCGCCGTTAAACTCGCGCTGCCGGAATCTTCACAAGCCAAGGCCGCGCCGGCCGTCAGCGACAGCCTCATCGTCACCGTAGCCAAAGAACCGCCTTTCTACTACCTCGGAAGCAGGCAAGTGGCAGACGACGACCTCGAGCCCGAGTTGAAAAAAGCGATTGCCGACAATCCCGAACTGGAACTAACCATCCGGGCCGATACCGGGGCACCGTGGGGGCAAATCGTCAAGTTGATGGATGCCGCCAAGACGGCGGGTGTGACCGCCGTAAAAGCCTTCACCGAAGAACCGAGCAACGAATGAGCAGCGACTTCCCAGCAGACATCCCGCCACCGGACAACCTGCACCTCTCATCAGCCACCGGCTGGCTGCAACTTGGCAATCCAACCGAGGCCTTGGCTGACTTGGGCAAGGTGTCCGCCGAGCACCGGGAACACCACGAAGTGCTGCACCTCGAGTGGCACATTCACGCCCAGAACAAGGACTGGGAAAGCTGCGTAGAAATCGGCAGAGTAATGGTGAATCTTCATCCTCACGACGTCGCCGGCTGGATCAACCAAGCCAACGCACTTTTCTACCTGAAGCGCGGGCAGGAAGCGTTCGAGTTGCTGGAGTCAGTGCGCGAGAAGCATCCAAAAAACGAAGCCATTCCGTACAACCTTTCCTGCTATGCCTGCCAGTTTGGTGACCTTACGCTAGCGATGGATTGTTATCAGGCGGCAGAACAAGTTGGTGATCGGGAAAAAATCCGCGAAGTGGCCCTGCAGGATCCCGACATGGAACCCATCTGGGATCAGATCACCGACTGACACCGCGCTTGGCCGATGTGCTAAATTTCCACGCTGGCCATTTTGCGGATCCCTGCCTGCATCGGCAGCCAGCCAAGCAGGAATGAGCCCCCGAGGAACAGCACCCAACCCAGCCAAAACACCGCCGTCGAGTTGCCGCCGAATGCCCAACGCGATGTCGCCGCCATCAGGCTCAGCATACCGACGATGTAGAGGAAGCTCAGCACGAGGCAGAGTGTGCCGCCGAATCCGCTGACGATCTTGCTTGGATTGTCTTCGCGAAAGTTCGGGTAGATGGCACCGAGACCCACCGCCAGCGCATTGAGCGTGAATGCCATCACGCCAACAGTCAGTGTGAAATACAAAATACGCTCCAGCGGGATCGAGAGCATCACACACGACGCCCCCACCAGCGCCATCGTCACGCTCATCGATACGGAGGTGGCAAAAATGAACTTGGCTATAAGCGCACGGCGCATCCCGAGTGGTGCCATGCCGATGATCCAGATGCGTTTGCCCTCAAGCGAGATTTGTGGGAACACGAACCGAGTCGTCAGCGTGGCCAGATTCAACGCGCACGCGCCAAGGTTGAGGTACGAGGTAAGGTCGATCCAAAAATCGCTCGTCAGCCGGTGCGAGAAATGGCGTAAGTTCACGACATACGCGATCAGCAGTCCAAGCAGGATCAGCGACTGGCCCCACTGCGTCGCGTCCCGCAAAAAAGTGCGGACATCCTTCACGATCAACGCCCGCGTGTCGGTGCGGCCCCACCACAGGATCCCTGCCAGTCGATCGAGCGGCTTCGGCGCAAATGCCTCTTGACCAAGCGCTTGCCCTGCCAACAAGCCTCCGCCCCGACTGTTCACCGCCGAGAGCGCCCCATAAAAAGATCCGCCCGAGCGCGTCGAGGCGAGATAGCCGAAAAACAGCGTGTGACTCAGCAAAACCAAGCCGAAAAACAGCGTGCCCATCAGCGCGCCCTCGACCCACTGGGTGATCCCGCTCGACACCCAGTAGCTGGGAAGGAACGGGAACAGCGAAAACCGCGTGCGCGCCAGCAGTCGGTCGACAACGTCGAGAACGCGCGTCTCGAGCATCTCGTCGGTGACCGTCTCGGGCTGAAGCCACGAACTGACGAGGACGATCAACACGATGAGTGCCAGCACGGCGGCGACCTGAAATGCCAGCCGATCCAGCCAACGCGCCAGCCCAATGGCGGCCCAACTGCCGAGGATGCCCGGCAACACGACGAACAGCGCCACGAATATCGGTGTTACAAAATAAAAATGCCACGGCGCGCTATAAGTGGTCCCGTACGCCGAAACGAGTGGCGCAATCAAAAACAAAAACGCCCATGACGCGAGGATGCCAGACTCGAAAATTTTCCACCGATAAATCACCTGATGCGGTACCGGCAACGTCAGCAGAAAATGGGTTTCCCTGTTTCGGAACAAGTTCGTGAAGTTTATGATGACGTTGCTGAGCAGCAGTAGCAAAAACAGAAACGCGAACAGCAGGAACATCATCCGCTCGATCAGCACCGGCCCCAAGCCAGGGAAACTCGAGGTGAATTGCAGCGCCTTGTGAAACAGCGCATACGCCAGCCAGGCATAGCCCACGACGAACAGGCCCATGAGAATCGCATGCAACCGCGACCGCGCCACCGCCGACTTAAGCCGCCGCCAGCCCTGCGCGCGGTTAACCCCGGCCAACAGTCGCCAATGCGGGATGGATTTCGCGTCATTCACGCGCCGTCATTGGTGAGTGACAGGAAGATCGACTCGAGAGTCGCGTCCCGGTTTGCCGCCTGCAATTCATCGTGCGAGCCGACAGCAACCAAGCCACCCCGGTGCATGATACCAATACGGTCGGCCATCTCCTCGGCGACGCTAAGTTGGTGTGTCGAGACGAACACCGTCACGCCGGCGTCTGCCTGCTCGCGCAGAATGTCCTTGAGCACTCGGGCGTGGTGCGGGTCAAGCCCAACCATCGGCTCGTCGAACACGACAACCTCCGGCGAGTGCATCAACGCCGAAACGATCGCCACACGCTGCCTTGTGCCGTGCGAAAGGCCCTCTATCGGCTTGGCCAAAAACTCACCTAGATTGAACCGCTTGGCCAAGCGTTCGACCCCGGCCGCCATCGCGGCTTCTTCCATCCCGAACAGCTTGCCTGTGAAGCGGAAAAACTCGGCCGGTGTGAGCTTGTCGTAGAGGAACGGAAAGTCCGGCACGTAGGCTAGGCGGCGACGTGCCTCGATCGGGTTGGTGTCGATGTCGAAACCGCAAATTCGCACCGAGCCGCTCGTCGGCTTCATCAGCCCGGCCATGACCTTGATGGTGGTGGTCTTGCCGGCGGCGTTGGGGCCGAGAATAACGAAAAACTCCCCAGGCGGCACAGTCAGGTTGACCTCGTCGACCGCCAACAAATCGCCGAATTGCTTGGTCAATTGCTCGATTTCAATCATTTGGCGCCAATTTTTTGCAGAGGGATGCTGTCGTTGGTGAACTGCAGTTGGCCGGGAAAAGTGACCTGCAAAATCTCCCCCACCCGGCTCACCAAAACCGTGATGACTCGCTCGCCCGGCAGTCTAGCCTCGATACGA
Source organism: Verrucomicrobiota bacterium (assembly GCA_036012205.1). Taxonomy (GTDB): domain Bacteria; phylum Verrucomicrobiota; class Verrucomicrobiia; order Limisphaerales; family UBA1096; genus UBA1096. The sequence goes on along the minus strand of DASCOW010000385.1, from coordinate 4,451 downwards.
TAAATGCGGACGCGCGTGCTGCCAAACCGAATGGCGTCGTTGTAGGCAGCCCACTCGAGGGCAAGCTCAAGCGGAACGCCGGGCACCGGACCAAGCGCGGGAGCAGACGGTAGCAATGGCTTAAGCAACGGCGCAAAAACCGGCCCGGCGAACTGCTCAAGCAACGCGGCGGGGTCGCGCAGTTGGCCAATCGGTGTTGAACGCTCCCACCTGCCAAGTACGCCGTCGTGTTTCACGCTCAGGACCTGGTTAGTCGCCGCAGCGGCGAACTCCCAGGAATTGGGAGGAAGCTCGAGAGTGGCGCTGAAGGTTTGCCAATCGAGCTGGGCGTCGAGTGTCGAACGGAGGGTAAAACGCATTTTTGTTTTTAGCGACTCGATCTGGACTCGGCCATCCATCGCAAGCGTGTAGCCTTGGATCGACTCAACACGCCCAACCGGTTGATTGGTGCCGCCGAAGTGTACCTCGTCGGGAATGACTTCCCAATGGACAAAGCCAAGCGCCTTGCCGTTTTGGGTGACCTGCAGATTGGAGGCGTCGGGCGCGTTGAAGATTTTCTCCAGCACCACGTCGCTGGAGACGCGGCTGCCCCGCCCGGTGTCGCCGTACTCGTCGCGCCACAGGAGTGCATTCATCGCCAGCCAAAACAGAAGGATGACTGGGAAAACCAACCGGCGCACGGCGAGCCTTACGGGGTGCGCTTGGCCGGGATGTAAACGGTGACGCCCGGCTTGAGGTCGCGGGAGTTCCGCATCAGGCGCGGGTTGGCCGCCTTCAATGTCGCGAACGGGACGCCGTAGCTACGGGCCAGGCTGTAGAGGCTTTCACCCGGCTTGAGGGTATGGGTCCGGGTCTGACCGGTACGAGCGCCGTAATTGGGCCGAGGGGTAACTCGCGGATTGGCGCGGGGATTCACAGACGACGGCGGGCCGCCAGTCACCGCGGCGACTGCCGGCACACCGCCACCGGATTGCTGCAACCGGCCGCGCATGGCTTCGACCTGGCTCTTGAGGTGGGCGGTTTCGCTATTGGCCTTGGCCAACTGCGTGCGCAGCGTGTGGATGGCGTTGATCTCCGAGGGCGGGATGGGTGCCATGGCAATGTCCTTGGCGATCTCTTTTTTGCAAACCTTGATAAAGCCCTCGATGTTGCTGGCATGGCTGGAGTCTTGTTGCAACTCGAGGTGCCGCTGGAAATGGTAGCAGGCCGAAACGTAGTTGGTTTTCTCGTTGCTCGGCTCGTAAAAAATCAGCCCCAACTCGAAATGAGCGGCACCGTTGGCCGGGTTGTTGGCAAGCGCCCTGCGGAAGGACAAAACCGCCCCGTCGATGTCCTTGCGGGCCAGTCGGCTTTTTCCGCGCACGAAATCGGCGTCATCCTCCATTCGGGAACTGCTCCCGCTTGTCGGCTGGCAACCCGCCACCAAGGCTACCAACACCGCCACCGCCATCGTCTGCCCTAGGTTGAGCCAGAACTTCATGCACGAAAACTAAACAGGAACCGCCCTCAAGGCAACCCAAGTTCGCGCCGATGACAAATCCCGCAATCGACGCTTTTTCTTCGGCGTCGCTGCCACTACACTCCAACCTGTGCCACGCAAGGAGAGTCAGGCAGCAACCAACGCTCAGCCCCGGATGGATCTGGGGTGGATCGGCATCCTGATGATCGCCGTCGCCTTCCTCTGGGTTCTGTCGTTGCTCAGCTATAACCAGGAAGACCCCCCCCTTAACCCCGGTGACCCGACCAACGGCTACCAAAACATGATTGGGCCGGTGGGGGCTTACCTATCTTACATTTCGTTCATGGCCATCGGCTTCGCGGCCTACATGGTGCCACTGCTGCTACTGCTGTTTGGTGCCTCTTTTCTTCACCCGTTTTTCCTCCACCTGCGCCACTCGTGGCGGGAGCCGACCGCCGCCGCGGTTTACCTGCTCGGCCTAATGGGGCTACTGCAGGAACTGGACGAAAACTTCGGCCTCAAATTCTGGGCGCCCGGTTTCCAACTCGGAGGAGTCATCGGCAATTCGATCATTTATCCTGTTTTTCATACCTTCGGCACAGCGGGTGCGGTCATCATCTACTCGGCACTCATCCTCGCCAGCCTTTATTTTCTGACCAACCTCCAGCCTGTTGAGCTTTGGCATTGGACAGTTGAGACTTGGGAAAACTGGCGCGAACGCCAAGCCAAACCGAGTCCGGCCACCGCCAGTTTGGCCCAAAAAACGATCAAACGCAAAACCAAGCGGCTCGAGCGCGACCTAAAAAAACAGAAAAAAGCCATCGAGCAGGAACTCAAGCAGGCCACCGAGGAGTCGGAGACCGATCCGGGCCTCGGCGCCGACCTCAAGCCAGTACCCAAGCCGACCGTTCGCGACCTGAGCGTACTGGATGCGGAACAACGCAATAAGGCCAAGGAGGACGCTGAACCGGATCCGGACGAAGTTGAGATGGGTGAGGTGATCTCCGCCGAGGAGGTCAAGGCTTCCGTCGACGAAACCAAAGACAAGCCGGAAGAACCAAGCGAACCCATCGAACACAAAGCCGCCAACACAGAGGACATCCTTGGCCAAGCAGACAAGCCGGACACCGACGAGTCCAAGCCGGACGGCGAGTCGGCATCCGAAGCCCCACCCAAGCCCAAGCTGCCCCGGCACTTGCCCAAGCCCAAGGGGCCGACGTCCGTCGCCAAGACGCCCAAGGTCAAGGGCTACAAGCTGCCCAAGTCGATGGTGCTCGACGAGCCGGAGCCGGCCATCGCCCCCACCGAGACCCGCGAGCAACTCCTCGCTAATGCGCGCCTGCTAAAGGACACGCTGCAACAATTTCGCATTGAGGTTACCGAGGGCGACATCACCAAGGGACCCACCATCACCCGCTACGAGTTGCACCCCGCGCCCGGCGTCAAGCTCGAGCGCATCTCCGCCCTGGCCAACAACATCTCTGCCGCCATCAAGGCCGAGCGCATCAACATCCTCGCACCCGTCCCCGGCCGCAGCTCCGTCGGCATCGAGGTGCCCAACCGCATCAAGACCAAGGTGCTCTTCCGCGACATCATCGACTCGCCAGAGTGGAAAAAAACGAAGGCGAAAATTCCGCTCGCGTTGGGCAAGGACGTTTACGGTAAACCGATCGTAGCCGACTTGGCCGAAATGCCCCATCTACTTATCGCCGGTGCCACCGGATCCGGCAAATCCGTCTGCATCAACTCCATCGTCGCCTCACTGCTCTTCCGTTTTTCACCGGAGGAACTCCGCTTCGTGATGATCGATCCCAAGGTCGTCGAGCTGCAGATTTACAACGGCCTCCCCCACCTTGCCGCCCCTGTCGTCCACGATCCCAAGAAGGTCATTCTCGCGCTCAAGTGGGTCGTCAACGAGATGGAAAAACGGTACCAGATTTTTGCCGAGGTTGGTGCTCGCAACATCGCAGGCTTCAACTCCCGTGCCAAAAAGAAATCGCAAAAGACCGACCAAGCCGAGTTGCCCCTCGACGAAGGCGAGGGTTTCGCCGTCGAGATGGACCAGGAGGTCACAGTCGCGCGGGAGGATAAAATCGAGATTCCCGAAAAACTCAGCTACATCGTCGTCATCATCGATGAGTTGGCCGACCTGATGTTGATGGCCAAAAATGACGTGGAAAACTCGATCGCCCGCATCACGCAAATGGCCCGCGCAGCTGGCATTCACTGCATTGTGGCCACACAGCGACCCAGCGTTGACGTCATCACGGGCGTTATCAAGGCGAACATTCCGGCGCGGATCGCATTTCAGGTCGCAGCCAAGGTGGACTCCCGCACCATTCTCGATGCGATGGGTGCAGATAAGTTGCTGGGCAAAGGCGACATGCTCTTCCTGCCGCCCGGCACCTCCAACCTCAGTCGAGCCCAGGGCTGCCTCGTGACCGACGAGGAAATCAACCGCATCGTTGAAATCGTCAACGACCAGGCCAAGCCCAGCTACGACCAGGAAATGGAACGCCAACTCGAGAAACCGGCCAACGGGAACGGTAGCAACGGCGGTAGTGGTATCGACGAGGACGAGGAAATCGTCCAGCAATGCATCGAGGTGATCCGCGTCGAGCAAAAGGCCAGCGTCTCGCTCATGCAGCGCCGACTGCGCCTTGGCTACACACGCGCTGCGCGCATCATGGACGAACTCGAGGACCGCGGCCTCGTCGGTCCGAGCCGCGGCGCCGAACCGAGGGAAATCCTCTTCGACGTCGAAGGCTAGCCAGTCGTTACTTTTTATACCAGTCTCGCAAACGGACATCCGAGGCGTCACCGACCAGTTTCTTGAACTTGGCCGTATCACTACCCCGGTAGTGGTACGGGTACACAACCTTCGGCTTGAACTCCCGCACCGCGTCGGCGGCCTGCTCCGGCGTCATCGTGTACGGCAGGTTCATGCAGACAAACGCCGCGTCGATGTTCTTCAGCGCGCGCATCTCCGGGA
>DASCOW010000384.1:0-5455 GCA_036012205.1 Verrucomicrobiota bacterium | reverse complement strand
GGAGCGTAAACCGGCGTACAGTCGCTCTGACATGCTCATCAACACCGAGTACCGATCTGCCAGGGACGTCGCCAACCTGATCCTCAGCCAGTTTCGTCAGGCGGCATCCAAGGCGCCATGAAGGCGGCCATCTACCGGTACGCGATCGAGTTGGGCTTCAACGACTGCCGCTTCACCACCGCCGAACCGCCGGAGAGCGCGGATCGATTCCTGAAATGGCTCAGGGGCCGGTGCCACGGCACGATGGCCTGGATGGAGCAAAACGCGATCAAGCGTATCGATCCGCAACGCGTTCTCGAGGGCGCGCGGTCGGTCATCACGCTAGCCGCGAGCTACGGCCACGCTGATGGTGAACAGACCGGGCCCAATCAAGGTGTCATTGCCCGGTACGCGCGGTATGCGGATTATCACGACGCACTCAGTCAAGCGCTTGGCCAACTGACCCAGCGCGTTCAGTCGCTCGCCAGCGAGGGTACTCGATCACTTTGGTACGTGGACACCGGGCCGATGCTGGAGCGCGACCTTGGTCAACGCGCCGGGCTGGGCTTCATCGGCAAACACACCAACCTCATCAGCCGCCGGCTCGGCAACTGGTTTTTTATTTCCGAGATCCTTACCACCGCAGACCTCGAGCCGGACGAGCCGGAGTGCAACCATTGCGGCAAGTGCACGAGTTGTATCGACGCCTGCCCGACCGGGGCGATCACTGCGCCGTTCCAACTCGACGCCCACCGATGTATCTCCTACCTGACCATCGAGCTGAAGGGATCGATCCCGGAGGAGTTCCGATCGGCGATCGGCAACCGCATTTATGGCTGCGACGACTGTCTCGCCGTCTGCCCGTGGAACCGCTTCGCCAGCGAGGGCCAGTTGATGGCATTGCATCGGCGGGACGACCTTGGCCAAGAGAACCTGATTGAGTTGCTCGCGCTGGACGACAACGCTTTCTGGGCCAGGTTTCGTGGTACGCCGATGCAGCGGACCAAGCGCCGTGGCGTGCTGCGAAACGTATGCGTGGCGCTGGGTAACATTGGCGACGATTCAGCGATCCCGCCGCTCGAGCGCGCTGCCAACGATCCCGAGTCGCTGATTGCCGAGCACGCCGAGTGGGCGCTTGGCCAAGTGATCAAGCGTGGTGCCGGGCATCGGTGAATAACTTGGCCTGTGCCCGGAAGGCGGCTTGGCCTAGCTTGTTCGCGATGCCCGGCGCGTATCATCAACTGCTCAACGCCACCATAGGCCACCTCGAGTCGCTCAAGCAGAGGGGTGTGCGCTACGTCGATGTGTCGCCGGAGTCGCTGTTGTGCCTGGCCAAGCCGGTCGCACAAAAAACCACTGCTCCGCTGATTGGCCAAGCGACGCCGAAAGTGGTTCCGCAGCGCACCGACGAACCCAGCGTTTACGACTCGCCCAAGCTGCCAGTCGACGAAAAAGAATCCGCCATGGCCAAACTGCGCGATGAGGCGCTGGCCTGCGCCAAGTGCGAACACCTCGTGGCAACACGAACGCAGGTCGTGTTCGGCGTCGGCACCGTTCATGCGGATTTGATGTTTGTCGGCGAGGCGCCGGGGCTGGACGAGGACAACGAAGGCGAACCGTTCGTCGGTGCCGCCGGCCAACTGCTGACCAAGATCATTCAGGCCACCGGGTTGGATCGCGACCAAGTTTACATCGCCAACATCCTCAAGTGTCGTCCCGATACGCCCGGCAAGTCATTTGGCAACCGCAAGCCGCGCCCCGAGGAAATGGAAACCTGCTTCCCATGGGTCAGGCGGCAGATTGAGATCATCCAGCCCAAGGTGATGGTCGCGCTGGGCGGAACTGCTGTCGAGGGGTTGTTCGGCAAAATGCCGTCCGGCATCACGCGCCTGCGCGGCAATTGGCAGGCGTACCGGGGAGTGCCGGTGATGCCCACCTTTCACCCATCCTACCTGTTGCGAAACCAGTCATGGGTGATCAAGCGCCACGTTTGGGAGGACATGTTGCAGGTCATGGAACGCCTCGACATGCCCATCAGCGACAAACAGCGCGGCTATTTCCAGCGCAAGTAGCGTTTGGCTGTTTTCACGCGAAGACGTTTGCGCCCGTTACTTCCGCGTGAGGAGGAAGGCGAGCAGGTCGCGCAACTCGGGGAGGGTGAGGGTGTGCGCCAAGCCGGGCGGCATCAACGACTGGTGGGTTTCCTTCTTCGATTTGATCTCCAGTTTGTTCAGAGCGATCTCTTTTCCATCGGCTCCGAGGTACACTTCCGCGTTGCCGCCGCGGCGCAGGGCAATGCCGGCGTGGACTTGGCCGTCGTTCATGGTGATCACCCACGTGCGGTAGTATGGCGCGAGTTCCCGGTTGGGTTGCAGGATGTTTTCCAGCAACCGGCTGCGATCGATACTCCTGCCAATGTGCGTGAGGTCGGGGCCGATGCGTGTGCCGCGTTCGCTGACCTGGTGGCAGTTTGAGCAGAGGGCGATCTTTTTGTTGTGAAAAATCCGCTGGCCGGCTCCGGCGTCGGCTTCGCCGGGGAGACGGTCAATCAACTTGAACCAGGCCTGCGTGTCGTCGTCGGCTGGGCGACGTGCCTCGGCAAACGATTGGCCGAGCGCACGCTTCACCAGCGGCGCGGCGTCGGGAAGGCGTTTGGCGGCTTGGCCAAGCGCGCGCGTAGCTACCGTCCCGATCGGCACGCCAACGAGGCTACGGAGGGACTCGTCGCGCAGCGCCTTATTTTCGTCGCCAGCCAATGTCAGCAGCGTTTCCGCTTGGCCAAGCGCAGCGGCGGCGGCCAGGCGCAGGTCAATGGGCTGCGCAGCATCGGTGGCGAGCTTGGCCAAGTGCGACTGGGCGGCTTCGTTGTCCTGAAAACGCAGGCTCCAAACCGCCTCGCGTTGAAGGGCGGCGTTCGTGCTCCGGCTCCAGTCGATGAGTTGGGCTGTGGAGTAGGCGTGTTGCTGGCCGGCGAGGTAGCGGATGAGGTGCGCGTGCAGTCGCTCGGGCGTACCGGGCGCTTTCATCAACTCGCGGGCCAACGGGGTATTTGTGCGATCCGGGTTTTTCCTACCGTCGAGAGAATCGATGCAGCCGACGTACGCCCGAAACAGCCGATAGTCACCGTCGCCCCGGCGCAGGCCTGCCTGCACGAATTCTCGGTGCGCGCTCAGCTTGAAGTCGGCGATCCATCGCAACACCTCGAAGCGGATCTCCGGATCTTTGTCGTCTAAAAAATCAGTGAGACGGTCGTGGTCGCGGTTTTCCTTGAGCGCGAGTAGTACAGCCCGGCGCTCAGCGGGGCTGTGCTTGGTCAACTCGACCGACGCGAGCTTGTCGCCCAGCTTGGCCAAGCCGGTGATGGCGGCGTTGCGCACGAACGGATCGAGGTTGTCGGCAGCGGCGAGTAGATCTTCGAGGTTATTGGAGTCGCGCAGTTGGCCGAGCCACCGTAGATCAGCATCGACGGTGGCCGACTTGGGCAGGGGCTTGGCTTTGCGCTGGCGCAATTCCCTCGGGCGAATGCGCCAGATTTTGCCTTTGCTGTGTAACTCGTACATTCGACTGCCCCAGTCGCTGACGTACAGCGTGCCGTCCGGTGCCGTGGCCATGCAGACCGGACGAAAGTCCCCACCTCCCTGTACGAGCGGTTGCATCGAGCCGCTTACGGATGCGCCGCGCCGTTCAAGTCGATACCGTTCGATACGATGGTCACCCCACGAGGTGATGAGGTACTCGCCGAGATATTCGTCTGGGAAGGAACGCGAGTTGAAGTGGATGACCTCACACGGCGCCTCGCCGACGCCGCAGACCATTGGCAGCGTGTTGGTGAGTTCTCCGTCCCACGCGATGAACGGATGAATGCCGGAGCGGCCGTATTGGTATTGGTAGCCGTAGTCGCCGCCCGGCACGATGTGCAGCAGGCGGCAGGGCGGGCTGGCGCCGGGATGGTTTTCCACCGCGAAGATGCGGCCGAACTCATCGACACACACACCGAATGGATTCCAAAAACCGCGCGCAATCTGCTCGAGCTGTTTGCCGTCACGCGTGCAGCGGAAAACGCCGCCGCCGATTCCCTCGGCCCCGGCGATGCGGTTGCCGACGCGGTCGATCATCGTGTACGGGTAGCCCAGATTTTCACCGAGACCGAAGTACAGGTGGCCTAGACGGTCGAACGCCAGACCGCTCAAGCCGTTGTGCGGGTACGTGCCGGCGGTTTGCAGGTCGATCAGCCGTTCGGTGGTATCCGCCTGCGAGTCGCCGTCAGTGTCGCGCAGACGGCTGATCCGGCTTCGCTCGGCAACGTACAACCAGCCGTCCGCTGACCACAACAAATCCATCCCCATTTTGAAGCCGTCAGCGAAAACCGTGCGCTTCGCCGCCTGGCCAACGGCGTCTGGCTTGGCAAACACGTACACGCGGTCGCTTTTGCCGCTGGCGTAGTTTTCCGGTGGGAAATGCGTGTGGCTCTCGATGACATATACGCGGCCTTGGCCATCGACCGTCAAGCCGGTTGGGTGCTTGATCTGTGGAGAGGTCACAAAGAGTTCGACGACAAGCCGATCGTCCGTCGATTTCGGCACATCCGAGGCCGACGAAACTAGAGGCAGGGCGAGCAGTGGGAGCAGAAATCGCATGATTCAATCTTTTGTTAATGCATGGTTGCTCGCGCTAGACTAAGGAAGCCCAATCGGCTGTGCGGATGTACCTGATTGTAGAAGTAGCATCATTTTTCAATGACAACTCGCGCCTTGGCTACATGCCAAGCGTTGAGTCTTTGATGAAACTTACATGGTCGTCGACAAATCGCAGTTTGTCAGACAGCCGCTTTTGAATGATCATGAGCGAGGCGATCGTATCTCCTTCTCGTTCGGCTTTTTCGTCGGCTTGGATTTAACGGGATCCTTCTTTCCCCTTTTTGGTTCAGGCGGAAAAAGCTCCTGCTGGGTCAGGATCGCGATGTAGTGATACGTGCCGGTCATCAACTCCAGTCGCACCGGTACCCAAGCCGCTTCTTCGGCCTGACGAACCAGGCGACTGAGCCGGGTTCCATGCGTGCCCTCGCCCAGTCCGGTCTCCGTATACTTCTCGATAATCACGACGCGCCCGGTTGGCTTCACTACCTTGTGCAGGTGCTTGAGATAATCGACGTGGCCATCCTTGTTTAAGTGATGATAACTCTGCGAAAAGAAGGCTACGTCGCATGAGTTTTCCGGTAAACCTGTACTATCAGTTTCAATCAAATAGGGCTTTATTTGGGGTGTCTTCGCGAGACTCTTTTTCATCTGTTCCACTTTTTTTTTGTCGACTTCGGCGGCGTGAATGACACCTGACTTGCCGACAAATTTGGCAAACTTCTCGGCCCACCACCCATCGCCAGCGCCGATATCGACGACAACATCATCCGCATGCAAATCGAGTTCCTTGAGGATATAGTCACTTTTAGCTCGATAGGGATATTTCTTGTCTCCCTGGC
>DASCOW010000383.1:0-7539 GCA_036012205.1 Verrucomicrobiota bacterium | reverse complement strand
GTATCAAGAAAGCGAGTGTAAAATTACTCGGTGAAACCCCAGCCAAACTAGGAGGCAAAACCCGACTAACGGTCATCCGCGATCCGGATGGAAACTTCATTGAGCTGATTGGGCCAATTAAAGAGTAAATGCTTCAAGGCGATAGCGCGAACGGGAAGCAAAACAAGTCATTTCATCCGAAGAAAATCTGGCACATACCCCTTCATGATGCGATCTGTCCTTAGGCTTTGCGCCTTGATGAAACGGAACGATGCGAATCGATTTACCCCGGTTCGTTTGGCCAACAGTGTCGTTGCAGCGGTTTTTGCGGTGGCGCTTGGCCAAGCGATGGTTGCGGCCAAGCCGAATATTGTCTTTGTGCTCGCGGATGACATGGGCTTCGGCGACGTGCAAGCGCTCAACGCCCGCTCCAAGGTGTCAACACCGAATCTCAACCGCTTGGCCAAGCAGGGCATGATGTTCACCGACGCCCACTCGCCGTCGGCGGTCTGCACGCCGACTCGTTATGGTGCCTTGACCGGCCGGTACTGCTGGCGCTCGCGGTTGAAGCGAGGAGTGCTCAACGGCTACAGCGCGCCGCTGCTCGAGCCGGGTCGCCTGACAGTCGCCGGGATGCTGCGGGCGAGCGGTTACCACACCAGTATAGTCGGCAAGTGGCACTTGGGGCTGGGTTTCCAAAAGGACGCTGACGGAAAGATCGACTACGCCAAGCCGGTCACTGACGGGCCGAACGAACATGGCTTCGATTACTCACACATTATCCCGGCGTCGCTCGATTTCCCGCCGTACGTGTACATTGAGAACGGCCAGGTCATCGAGTTGCCGACCATCGATCAGCCGGCGGTGAAGTTCCCTGGCTTTCTGCGGCGAGGCCCGCGCCAGCCTGGCCTGGTGATGGATGACTGCCTTGATGACCTCACGGGCAAGGCGACAAGTGTGATCGAACAGCGAGCCAAGAAAGATCAGCCGTTTTTTCTCTACTTCCCGCTGTCCGCGCCTCACAAGCCAGTGCAGCCGCATCCGCGTTTTATAGGCAAGTCGAAACTCGGCCTGTATGGCGATTTTGTGATGCAGGTGGATTGGACGATTGGCCAGATAATGAAGGCGATCCACGAGGCTGGTATTGAGAAAAATACGCTATTGATTTTCACCAGCGACAACGGATCATTCATGCACCGCCGTGGCGCTGATGAAAAGGAGGATCACTTGAGCGATCCGACGATTCAAGCGTACAACGTAACGCATCATACTGCTAACGGCGACCTGCGCGGCACCAAGGCGGATGTGTGGGAGGCGGGCCATCGGGTGCCGTTTTTTGCGCGTTGGTCTGGGGTGATTAAGCCCGGTTCAAAGTGCGAACGCGCGACCGTGCATGTCGACCTGTTCGCCACCTGCGCCGAGATAGCTGGGGCCAACCTGCCGGACGATGCGGCGGAGGACAGCTTCAGTTGGCTGCCACTGTTCCGGGGCGACGACTGGGCCAAGCCGCGTGCGCCGGTGATAAACCACAGTGCTGCCGGCATGTTTGCGTTGCGCAGCGGTAAGTGGAAACTGGTGGCCGGCAACGGCTCCGGCGGTCGCGAGGCGCCCAAGGGCAAACCGTTCGGCAAGCCTTACAGGCTGTTCGACTTGTCGAGCGACTTGGGGGAGCGCAATGACTTGGCCAAGGCCAATCCGGGCCTGGTTGAGGAGCTAACACGGAAACTCGAGGCGGTCCGCGCCAACGGTCGCAGTCGATAGCGGCTAACTCACTGGGAGTTGGGGGTCAAACCGTGCCGGGCGGCTTCGAGTGTGCGGCAGCTTGGCCAAGCGCTTGGTCCGTTGGTACGCCGCCGGATCGAACGATTTGGCCTTGTGCTTGGCCGGTGTTTTGTTTCCGGTGATGGTATCGAGATCAGCCGGTTTGCCGGTGATCTCCGACGCCAGACTGACGATCTTGTCAACCGTGTCCACGGCATCGGTGGAGGGTGCCAGTTCAAGCATCTGAGCCATTCGCTCTCCGGGTCGCCTGAATATTCTGGACAACAGTTTCACGTCGAGGCCGGAGATTCGTGTGATGCCGGCAAAAGTCAAGTGCCGCCACTTGGCGAGGTCACGTCGACTTGAGTCAATTTGCGCCGGAGGGAACGTTTACATTTTTCTTGTCCGGCCCGGGCTGTGCTGTCATTCTAATCGGTACGGTGTAACCCTCACCGTTCATCCGGTGTATTTACACGGACCTGGCTCCGGTTTCCGGCATGTCAGCTTATCCTAAAGCATGAAAAAAATACTAACTCTACTCGCAATAACGGGTCTGGCCTTTTCTCCTCAGGTGCAGGCATCGCTCGCCGACCGTATCAACGAAGACGATGTAGGATGGATTATAGGGACTTGGGAGGGGGAAGCCGATGGCAACAGTATAACTTTGTCGTACAAGTGGGCCGTGAAGGATCATGTGATCTCGTCGCACTTTAAGGGGGTGAATCCCCAGGGGAATGCCTCGGAGTCGGTCAGCCTGATCGCCGTCAATCCCACGACGGGGGAGATCGAGCAGACAGGATATGACGACAAGGGCAAGAAGAGCATCGGCCAGTGGGGGCCCAAGGACGGTATGCCGTCGGTCACCCTCACCAGTACGTCTGATACCGGGGAAAAACGGAGCATGGCCGTGGGCTTTCGCCGGATCGACGAGAACAACATCGAGTTGCAAATCTTCCAAGTTGACGATTCTGGTGTGGTGAGTGACTTCTCGATAGTCGATCTCGAAATGAAGCGCAAGAAAGCGAGGAAATAACCTGCTCGGAATGATTCAAAAACGGCTCCCATGCGGGGGCCGTTTTTTATTGGCCAAGCGCTTGGCCGATCTGCGTCATGGCTTGGCTGTGTCGTGGAGGGAGCCCATCACCTCTTCAAGCACTAGCTCAACGCTTGGCAGACAGCACATATTTTTCTCTCTCGGCTGGATGCACTCGCCGGTGCTGCCGTGCCACGATTGGCAAAACTGCTTGGGGCAGGGCGAGTGCACGATCTTCGTCCCGGCGTTTGGCTTGTTGTCACGGATGCGCGTCCGAAAACGCGGATCGATGTCGGTGAAGATGGCGACGATGTCGGTGTCGGTGCAGTTGGCGACATGCAGCACGCCGCTGTCGACGGTGATCACCAGATCACAAAGGGAGATCACCTCGCGCAGTTCGTGTAGACTAGTCTGGTTCGTCAGGTCGAGCAGTGACGGGTGTTCGATTTCCAGATCAAAGACTCCCTTGGCAATGTTCTGCTCGCTAACGCCGATGTTGGAAACCTCGCTGCCGACGACGACGATCTGCACACCGCGTTCGAGCAGCCCCTGCGTCAATCGCCGCCAACGCTCGCTGGGCCACGTGCGAATCTCCCAGCTGCGGTTGGGGTGGATTACCACCTTGGGCGCTTGGCCAAGCGGTTGCAGCAGTTCGGCGGCGCGTTGCCGATGCTCGTCAGTCGTGTATAGCCGCACCTTCTTGTCACTTGGCTGCAGGTTGATGATCCCGTGTGCCGGCTGCTCAACAATGTGCGTTTGGTTGCGACTCGGCAGCCCCTCAATCTCCACCGGGCTGACAATCAGCAGGCGATCATTCCCGGACAGGTACGCCGCTAACGCCTCATCGTCGGAGCGGACTGGGTTGAGTAGGGGGTGGTTCGAGAATACCTCCGGCCGGCGCGTCCATACATCGAGCCGCTTGCCCATTAATTCGGCGGTTTTCTGTACAGTTGGCAACAGGCAGATCATGTCGCCGAAACCTTCGCCGAACAAAAAAAATCCTGTGATGCGCTCGCGCTCGTCTGATATCAGCGGCCGGACCTCTTTGCCGTCCCGCACCATGCAGATGGGTTGAGGCGTTTCCATGATTGTCGGCGTGACGGCCGTTCAGATTTCGATCTGGCCGCTGAAAACAAATTCCGCCGGGCCGGTGAGCTGCACGTTGGCGAACGAGTCGCCATCCGACTCGAACGCCACGCGCAGATCGTCTCCGCCGCGCACGCGCACGCGCACCGGCGAGCCGCAACCGTGCAGCCGGGCGGTGACCAGCGCCGCCGCCGAGACGCCGGTGCCGCACGCCAGCGTTTCGCCGACACCCCGCTCGTACGTGCGCACGCGGATCGAGTCGTTGCCGGTGCGTTGTACGAAGTTCACATTCGTCCCGGCCGGCGCGTAGTGATTGTGATGGCGTATCTCGTGGCCCAGTTCGGAGACCATCGCCTCGTCGGCGTCCTCGACGAACAACACAGCGTGCGGCACACCGGTGTTCACCGAGTGGATCTCCAGCTCGCCGGACGAGGTGTCGATGCGGTCGCCAATGCGGAAATCCTGGGGCGGTGTGAGGCTAACGGTGACGATCTTGCCGTCGAGCCGCGCTTCAATCACACCGGCGAGCGTTTCGAATGAGAGCGACTCTCGCCCGTCGAGATGGCGCTGGGCAAACCGCGCGAAACAGCGTGCGCCGTTGCCACACATCTCCCCCTCGCTGCCATCCTGATTGAAAAAGTCCCAGCCGAGGTCGGCGTCGCCCTTGGCCAATCGCAACAGCAGAATGCCGTCTGCGCCGATGCCGCGCTGGCGGTGGCAGATTTTTTGAATTTGCCCTGTTGTCAGTTGGAGGCTCAATTCGCGATTGTCGATCATCACGAAATCGTTCCCGGCTCCGTTCATCTTGGTAAAGTCAACCAGCACGCCGACAGTTTAACGGGAACGCGAAACCGTGCCAAACTTATCGTGGGATGCGGTGATGGCATTGCTGGACGGGGATTTGCGTTGACGTCCCGATGCGGGTTGGGAGACTGCGCCCAGCTACTTTTCACCATGAAAACCATCATCATTCCAGTTGTAACGTTTGCGCTTGGCGTATTCGTTGGCTTCAGTTTTGTTGCCACTGGCTCCGAGTCAGATGGCGTCGTTGTCACCAGTGGCCCTGTTTACGAGGGACAAAAGAAACTGCTCGACTCCTTTGTGGAGGCCTGCATCGCGGGAGATGCCGAGGGGTGCGCGAAGCTTTACACGGATGACACGATTTACATGCAACCGGAGTTGCCAATTGAAGTAGGCCGGGAAGTTGTTTTTTCTGGTTATCACGATTATTTCAAGACCAGAACCAACAAGGTAATCGAGGTGATCGAGCCGATTGAGGAGGTCATTTCGTTTGGTAACTGGGTTGCCATGCGGGGAACCGGCAAAAATGTCGAGGAGACGCCGGACGGGGTGCTGGAGACAAAAACCTACAAGTACATGATCCTGAGCGAAAAACAGCCGAATGGGTCGTGGCTGATGAAGTGGGACATTTACAATTACGACGACGATTACGACGACGAGTGATTCCGATGTCTACCGGTAGTGATCGCGGCGGCGGGTCACCTGGTCGATGTAGCGGCGGGTTGAGAGGAAGTCGATGTTCTGAAGGAAGGCCGCGCTGTTGGTGCGGGCCGACTCCGTGGCCCAGCGAACGACCCGGGCGCGGCCGGCGTTGTAGTCGGCCAGGGCGAAGGGCAGGGGATCGTCGGTGTGTGGATAGCGCTCGAGACGCGACTTAAGATAGTAGGTGCCGGCGAGGATGTTCGTGCGCGGATCATACACGTGCGAGTGCTCGAAGTCGTGCACGCCGTGGTCGTCCGCCCACTCAAATGCTGCCAGCTCCATCAACTGCATCAGGCCGATCTCACCAGCGTCACCCAAGGCGTCCTTCTGGAATCGGCTCTCCTGCCAGATGACCGCCTTGATCAGCGCGTACTCCACGCCGAACACCTCGGCTGCCTCGCGAATGATTCCGTTGTAGCGCCGCTCCGCCTGATGGCTCCACCACCAGTAATACGCCGCGCTGTCGAGCACGGCCAACAGCAGCAGCCAGCGCAGCCAGCGGCGTTTTGGGCGGCGTCTCACTGTCAATAATCCTTCCCGGCTGCGCTTGCCTGGCAGGAGGCGCGCCATGCCGCCAACTCGCCAATCAGGCGCTTGGCCAAATTCGACCTGGCCTTGGTCAAGTCGGTCTTTTCGGATGGATCGTCTACGAGATCGAACAGTTTGAACTCAGCCGCTGCGCCGCTGTTGCGGTAAAGTTTGTACCGGCCGTTGATCCAGGCGAGCTGCCCCTTCGACTCGAAACCGATCGGCTGGCCGCGTTTGGCCAACTTACCGTCCAGCAGCGGCACCAGACTGATGCCGTCAATCGGACGATCGCTGACCGACTTGGCACCGACAAAGTCAAGAATCGTCGGCAGATAATCACTGGTGACACACGGGATGTTGGTCGTGCGCCCGGCCTTTACCCGCCCCGGCCATTCGATAATTCCCGGCACGCGGATGCCACCCTCTAGCAGCGAGCGTTTGCGACCGCTCAGGTGTCCGGCTGTCCCCGGAGCGTTGCCAGCCTGGCCCTCCGGGCCGTTGTCACTGCAGAAAAAAAGCACTGTGTCATCGGCAACGCCAAGCGCCCGCAGCTCCGCCCGCAGCCGCCCGACCTGTTCGTCCAGCGCCGTGATGCAGCCGTAGTAATGCTGCGTGTATTTCGGGTGTTCGGCGTACATCGCCGCATGCCTCGGCCCGGCGACCACCGGCAGGTGCGGTGCGTGAAACCACACGACACCGAAGAACGGCTGCCCGCGTCTGGCTGCTCCGCGAATGAAGGGGATCGCGCGGTCCATAATCACGCGCGAATTGTCGCCGCGGGTGTTCTCCGTGACACTTTTGCCGCGCTCGTTCCAGTAAGCCGTGCCGTACGGCTTGGCTTCACCGGCGTTGGAGACGGCATCCCACCACTTTTTGGAGTTGTTGCCCTTGGGTTGGATCAGCGGATCCCATGTCGGCACTTTCGACTCGGTCGAGAAACAGACGTCGAAGCCGTTGGCCTGAGGCGGCGAAAAATGTTTTTTGCCGCGCGGCCCGCCGCGGTTGGCGTCCTTCACGGTTTTTGTCAGTGTGCCGAGATGCCACTTGCCGAAGTGGCCGGTCGTGTAGCCATGCTTCTTGAGCAACTCCGCGAGCGTCAACTCCTCCGACTTCATGTGACCGCTGTTGGCAAACGGAATGCCGTAGCGATAAGGGTGCCGGCCGGTGACGCAGCTCCCGCGCGTCGGGCTGCACACTGGCGCCGCCGCGTAAAACCGGTTGAACTTCAGCCCCGCCTTGGCCATCGCATCGAGGTGCGGCGTGCGGATGATTTTGTTCCCGTTGAACCCGACATCCCCCCAGCCAAGGTCATCGCACATGATGAGCACAATGTTGGGCTTCACTGCGACGAGACTTGTCAGCGTCGAACCAAGGGCAAATAGCCAAAAACAAAAAAAACGTCTCATGCCGGTGACGATAGAGGTGATGGGCTGTTGTTGGCAAAGATCTTTTGCCGTCGAAGATCCCATCGCATCCACTTGGCGGTCGATAACGATTGGGGGTGCTTTGGCCTTGCTTGACTCGGCGCCTAGCCGGATGCTGCGCCGTTCATTCCGACGATGAAAGCCAAATCATTCCCCTGCATTGTTGCGCTTGGCTTAGGCCTCGCGTTTGGCCAAGCGGCTGATCCAATCCAAGACCGAGTAGCC
>DASCOW010000382.1:0-2180 GCA_036012205.1 Verrucomicrobiota bacterium | reverse complement strand
TCCGGGCTGCGCCGCCGGGGATACACGCCGGAGAGCATCCGCTCGTTCTGTAAAACCATCGGCATGACGAAGTTCAACAGTCTCACCGACGTTGCGCTGCTTGAGCACAGCATCCGGCAGGACTTGAACGACACCACACCCCGCAGAATGGCAGTGCTGCGCCCGCTCAAGGTCGTAATCACCAATTTTGACGAAGGCAACATTGAGGAACTCGAAGCGGCCAATCACCCAAAAAACCCTGATGCCGGGACGCGTACGGTGCCGTTTACGCGCGAGATTTACGTGGAGCGAGATGACTTCATGGAGGAGCCGCCATCGAAATTTTTCCGCCTCGGACCGGGTCGCGAAGTCCGGCTGCGATTTGCCTATTTTATCACCTGCAACGAGATCGTCAAAAACGCTGCTGGGGAGGTGACCGAACTGCACTTCACATACGACCCTGAGACACACGGTGGCAACGCGCCGGACGGCCGAAAGGTCAAGGGTACGATCCACTGGGTGTCCGCGTCACACGCACACGAGGCGGAGGTGCGGCTCTACGACCGGCTGTTCACAGCCGAGGACCCGAACAGGGATGACAACGGCAAAACGTATCTCGACCATCTCAACCCCGACTCGCTGGAAGTGATCGCGGATGCCAGGCTCGAGCCGGGCTTGGCCAAGGCCGAGCCGGGCGAGCGGTTTCAGTTCGAGCGCTTGGGCTACTTCTGTGCGGACACCACCGACTCGCAAGCTGGCAAGCCGGTTTTCAACCGCACAGTCACCCTGCGGGACGCCTGGGCCAAGCAGCAACAAAAGGGGTGAGCCAGCCGAGTGCTTTGCCAAGCGCGTTGCCTTTTGTCCGCGAGCGGCTACATTCTCCGCGTGGACATGGATGCCACCATGGAGGTTCTCTGCCAAAAAGTCTGGGACGGTGAACGCGTGACCGGCGACGAGGCGGCAAGGCTGTACGAGCTGCCGTTGCCGCAACTGGGCTCGCTGGCGGATCGCCGCCGCCGCTTGGCCAAGGCAGATGCCTGCGACGGCCGAGGTAATGACATTGTCACCTACCACATTGATCGCAACATCAACTACACCAACGTCTGCAATGTGTACTGCAAGTTTTGCGCATTTTGGCGGACGGAAAAACAGGCTGATTCGTACGTGATCACCCACGGCGAGATTGACCAAAAGATCGAGGAGACGATCGCGTTGGGCGGCACGCAGATTTTGTTGCAGGGCGGCCATCACCCTAAGCTCGACAAGCAGTGGTACCTTGACCTGCTAACGCATGTCCGGGACAACTTTCCGCAGATTAACATCCACGGCTTCAGCCCCAGCGAGTTCATTCATTTCCGGGATGTGTTTGGCGAGCCGATTGAAACGCTAATTCGCGATTTTCGCGACGCCGGCCTGGGCTCCATTCCCGGCGGTGGCGGAGAGATTCTGGTCGACGAAGTACGCCGGCGTGTTTCACCGCTTAAGGCGATGAGTGACGATTGGCTGGAGGTGATGGCTGTGGCGCATCGGCTGGGCATGGCCTCGACGGCGACGATGATGTTCGGGCATGTTGAGTCGCTTGGACATCGGATTGAACACCTCGAGCGAGTGCGGCGTCAGCAGGACGAGACCGACGGGTTCACGGCGTTCATTGCGTGGACATTCCAGGCGGAGAACACGAAGCTCAAGGCGCCGCCGGTCGGAGCCAACGAGTATTTGCGAATGCAGGCGATCAGCCGAATCTATCTCGACAACGTGCCAAACATCCAAAGCTCGTGGGTGACGCAGGGGCTTGAGATTGGCCAGGTGGCGCTGCAGTACGGCGCGAACGACCTGGGCAGTATCATGATTGAGGAGAACGTGGTCTCCGAGGCGGGCACGACCTTTCAAATGGCAGAGGCAGACATGCGGCGTCTGATCGAGGGCATCGGCTACGAGGCCCGGCAACGCGACAACTGGTATCGGCTGGTCGGTGGCCAAGCCGCAGCAGCGTGATGACAAACAACAAACGGGAACAAACGGATTGGCGATTGCGTTTGGCCAGGCGCGGCGTCGGCCTGGCTATGGTGTTAGTGGCGATGGCAGGCTGCCGCTCGTCGAAGCAAGGCAGCGACGGGAGTTTCAACCTGAGGGACAAGGTCCAGTACAGCGCTGCCTACGACCGGGAACTGGACTCGATCTTTCGCTTGTCCGAAAAGGGC
>DASCOW010000381.1:0-6317 GCA_036012205.1 Verrucomicrobiota bacterium | reverse complement strand
CCCAGATGCTGGAAAAGATCGCAGATACTTACGATGAAGAGGTGGATAGAGCTGTCGAGTCTCTCACTTCGCTGATTGAGCCTATCATGATTGTCATTCTGGCAGTTATCGTGGGCAGTATCGTCATTGCGATGTTCCTGCCGTTGATCGTTATGATTGAGAAGCTCGGCGGCGCAGATTAAGCGTTACTAGCGGAAGATTTCGTTCGCCTAAGCACTTGGTCAAACGATAGGCTTCGGTAATCAAGCACGCCAACCTGGCATGAGTTGATGGGCAACCAAGGCACGGCAGACAAACAACAGCTCACCAGGCGTCTTGTTGAAATAGTCGGCAAAGATGCTGTGCTCACTGACAAACGCCAACTCCACGTTTACGAGTGCGACGCCTATACCCTTCAGAAAAAGCGCCCGACAGCCGTTGTTCTCCCTAAGTCTGTGCTAGAAGTGGTGGCAGTTGTCCGGTTATGCGCGGAGCTGCAGTTACCCATCATTCCACGTGGCGCCGGCACTAGTCTCAGCGGAGCCGTACTGGCGGTTGAAGGAGGAGTGATGATTGCGCTTACGCGTATGAACCGAGTGCTGGACATCGATCCACGAAACCGTCGAGCTCTAGTAGAGGCAGGGTGTGTAAACGCTTGGATCACCCGCGACGCTGTCGGGCACGGATTGTTTTATGCGCCGGATCCATCAAGCCAGACCGCCTGCACGATCGGTGGCAACATTGCCACCAACTCTGGCGGACCACACACGCTGAAAAACGGGGTCACGACCAACCACATTCTCGGTTACGAGATGGTGCTACCTGACGGCACCGTCGAGTGGCTCGGCGTTGAACCGGATGGCGGAGAGGAAGTGGAGGGCTACGACTTGCGTGGCGCGGGCATCGGCTCTGAGGGCATGTTCGGCGTGATCACACGGGCGTTGGTGCGCCTCAGCAAGGTCCCCCCCGCGTTCAAGACATTCCTCGGCATCTTCGAGAGCGTCGATGAGGCCAGCCAAGCCGTTGGAGACATCATCGCTGCAGGCATCGTACCGGCTGCACTTGAGATGATGGATCAGCTTATTACACAGGCAGTTGAGGAGGCGTATCAATTCGGATTCCCGCTCGACGCCGGGGCAGTGCTGATCGTCGAGTTGGATGGATTGGCCAAGGGCATCGAGCAGCAGGCTACTCGGGTCGAGGAGATTTGCCGCCGAAACAACGCCCGCGAAGTGCGTTTGGCCAAGGACGCCGCCGAGCGGGCTGCACTGTGGAAATGCCGGAAGCGCGCCTTCGGTGCGATTGGGCGACTCAGCCCCAATTACGTCACCCAGGATGGCGTGGTGCCGCGGAGCAAACTGCCGCAAATCATGCGCTTCATCCGCTCTGTTAGCGACAAATACGAGCTGCGTATCCCCAACGTATTTCATGCCGGCGATGGTAATATTCATCCGCTGATCCTCTACGATGAACGCGACACGGCTCAAGTGAAACGGGCGTTGCAGGCCGGTGACGACATACTTGGAAAATGCATAGAGTTGGGAGGCAGTGTCACTGGCGAGCACGGCATTGGTGCCGAGAAAATCGACTTCATGGCGAGACAGTTCACCAAGGACGATCTTGAAGCTATGCAGCAGTTACGCCGCGTTTTCGACCCGGAAAAGCGCTGCAATCCCCACAAAATGTTCCCCGGTTCGAAGCGTTGCGCCGAGTTTACCCAGAAGAAACAAATAACGGCATGATACTGAAGACAGGTTCTATTTCTGAGTTGCAGGATTTGCTGCCGAAATCGCGGGAGGTGGATGCCGTTTCGTTGAATGCCGTCGCAGAACTCATCGAACATGTGCCAGAGGACATGACTGCGACGGTGCAGGCTGGCATGGCTCTGGCAGAGTTGCAGTCGCGCTTGGCCAAAGCGGGCCAATGGCTGCCGGTTGATCCTCCAGATGCAGAGACGGTGACAATCGGCGAGTTGCTGGCCAACGACTTGAACGGCCCGCGACGATTTGGCTGCGGTACAATTCGAGACTGGGTCATCGGATTGGCCGTGGTGCTGCCGAACGGGCGACTGATTCGCAACGGCGGCAAGGTGGTGAAAAACGTCGCCGGCTTCGATTTGTGTCGTTTGTTTGTCGGTTCGAGGAATGAATTGGGCATCATCGTCGAAGCATCGTTCAAGCTGCTGCCCTTGCCAGAGACAGAGGTGTGCTTGGTCAAGCCATGTGAGTCACTTGGCCAAGCGGATGCGTTGTTGGAAACAATCTGGAACTCCGCCCTGCAGCCAACGCTGCTCGACCTGTACCGTCTCGATGGCGAACCTCTCAAATTCGTTGTCGGCTTTGCGGGGCCAAGCACCGATGTCGAGGCGCAGTCCGACACAGCCGTCGGGCTTGGCTTTGCCGCTGGAGCATCGATGGAGTACGACGAGCGATTCCGCCGCACGACTCCCAACTTCACCTCAGTCGCCCCCGGGGAACTGGTCTCGACCTTGCAGTCGTTGGGCGACGAACCGTTCGTGGCTCGCGCGGGAAACGGTGTTATTTATCACGCCAGCGCCAAGCCTCCCGGGATTCCCTTGCCTAATTTGCAAAAAAGGGTGAAAGACATATTTGATCCTGGAGGGGCGTTGGTGGGATGAGTGCTCTCGGGCAATTTCTCGATGAAGACAAGGCGTTGTCCTGCGTGCACTGCGGGTTGTGTCTTTCCTCCTGCCCGACCTATCTCGAGACGGGGAACGAAAACAATTCCCCGCGCGGCCGCATTTACACCATGCGCGCCATGCATTCGGGCCAGTTGGAGGTGGGTGCTGTGCCGGTGCGTCATGTGGATTTATGCCTCGGTTGCCGTGCTTGCGAGACTGCATGCCCAAGCGGTGTGCAGTACGGGATGCTGCTGGAGCAGACGAGGGATCACATCGAGAAACATCACGGAAGAGGCCTCTTCCAATGGCTTTTGCGGCGGCTTGTCATCGAGCAGGTTTTTCCGTTCCCGTGGCGGATGCGATTGGCTCTGTTGCCAGTGCGGCTTGTTCGCGTTTTGCGGCTCGGAGTTTTGCTGCCCGAGTTTGCCAGGGAGATGATGGAGTTGTTGCCTCGACGCCTTGCCACCGGCAGCCTGCCAACCGAGCGCTTGGCCAAGCGTCCATCGAAGGGAAAAGTCGGTTTCATCGAGGGCTGTGCGATGCGGGTCATGTTCGGCGACACGAACGAATCCAGTGCCGAGTTGCTCAACCGGGAAGGTTGGGACGTGCTTGCTCCAAAGGGGCAGGGTTGCTGCGGCGCTCTGTACGCTCACAGCGGCCAATTGGCCAAGGCTCGAGACTGTGCAAGGCGCAACATTGCGGCATTCGATAAGCAACCGCTCGACGCGATCATTATCAATGCCGCCGGCTGCGGTTCGACACTCGTTGAGTACGGAGAGTTGCTGAAAAACGACCCGGTTTGGGCCAAGCGGGCTGAAACATTCAGCTCGAAAGTCAAAGACTTAGTGAGTTGGCTGGAGGGTGCCGGGTGTGCGAATTCCGGCACGGACACGAAGGTGACGTATCACGATGCCTGTCATTTGGCCCACGCGCAGGGGATCACTGCCAAGCCAAGGGCTTTGGTGAAAGCTTTGGCCGGTGATGGTTTCGTCGAGCTTGCGGAGTCGGATCTCTGTTGTGGCAGCGCTGGGAGCTACAATCTCACCGAGCCGGAGATGGCCAATCGCCTGCAACAGCGCAAGGTGCAAAACATCATCGACTCCGGCGCGGAGGTCGTCGTCACGACGAATCCCGGTTGCCTGCTGCAAATACAATCCGGCCTGCGCAAGGCTGGCGCGCATCACATTCGCGTCGTTCACATCGCCGATTATCTGCTTGAGGGTGGTACGGGCGTGGGCTGAGTTGCACTTTCAGCGTGTGTTTAGGCGGCGAGTCGGTATTTTGTCGCGGCATGCGGATGAGCGCAGAATCACAGGCTCTTTTTGACAAGGCGTTGCAATGGATTCCCGGTGGGGTGAACTCCCCCGTGCGGGCGTTTCGCGCCGTGGGTGGCAACCCGTTTTTCGCAGTGCGAGCCAACGGTGCCGCCGTTTGGGACGCTGACGGCAACGCGTACGTCGATTATGTGGGCACGTGGGGCCCGGCGATTTTGGGGCACGCCCCGCAGGTGGTGGTCGATGCAGTAAAATGCGCCGCAGAAAACGGAACCAGTTTCGGCATCCCAAATCCCCTAGGTGCGTATGGCTGAGCTGGTCGTCAGCGCTGTGCCGTCGGTGGAGAAGGTGCGAATGTGCAATTCAGGAACCGAGGCGACGATGTCAGCGATCCGTTTGGCGCGGGGGTACACGAAACGCAGTAAAATCATCAAGTTCGAGGGTTGCTACCACGGACACGTCGACTCGCTACTGGTCAAGGCTGGTTCGGGAGCGTTGACACTTGGTCAACCGGACAGCGCTGGTGTGCCGCCGGAGTTCACCAGCCAGACGGTCGTGTTGCCGTTTAACGATGCGGTAGCGGTGCGCGCCGCGTTCGCCGAGCACGGCTCCGACATCGCCGGGATCATTCTCGAGCCGGTGCCGGCCAATGCCGGGCTTTATCTGCCGCGCGAAGGCTATCTCGAATTTCTACGGGAGATCACCGCTGGGCACGAGTCGTTGCTGATTTTTGACGAGGTGATGACCGGATTTCGCCTGGGTTTGGCCGGGGCACAGGGTTGGTTTGGCATCACGCCGGACTTGAGTTGTTTCGGTAAGGTCATCGGCGGCGGCTTGCCGGTTGGTGCGTTCGGGGGGCGAAGTGAAATCATGGACTGCCTCGCTCCGGACGGGCCGGTGTATCAAGCCGGTACATTGAGCGGCAACCCATTGGCCATGGCAGCAGGAATCGCTGTGTTGGAGGCGCTTTCCGACGGGAGTGTTTACGAAAAAATCACGACACTTGGTCGAGCACTTTCCGACGGCTTGGCCAAGGCGGCGAAGGCGGAGGGGCTTGCCGTGCAACTGCAGCGGGTCGGTTCGATGTCCTGCTGTTACTTCGCTGATGAGCCGGTTTACAACATGGCCGGGGCGATGAAAAGTGACCGCGAACGGTTTGGCAAATATTTTCACGGTATGCTGCAGGAAGGGATTTATCTTGCACCATCCCAGTTTGAGGCCGGCTTTATCTCTGCGGCGCATGATGAGACGGCGATTGACAAAACCGTCGCCGCAGCCGCCAAGGTGATGAAGACGCTTTAACTCATGCGGATTCTTGCCATAGACCACGGAACTGTTCGGATGGGCATTGCGTTGAGCGACGAGTTGAAAATGATCGCCCAGCCGCTAGAGTTCATTCCAGCTGAGCCGTCCTCCAGATTTCTCGATCGTTTGAAGGAGTTGCTGGGGGAGTACGAGGTGGAGTTGATCCTGCTCGGTATGCCGCGAAACATGGATGGCAGCTATGGGGAGGCGGCCATGAAAGTACGCGAGTTTGCGGCCGTGCTGAAAAATAGCGTCACCGCGCCGATCAAAACCTGGGATGAACGACTGACGTCAGTGCAGGCCAACAGGGCGCTCTCGCAGGGTCGGGCGAAGAAAAGGAAGAAACGGCAAAATGTCGATGCAATGTCGGCGGCGATTTTACTGCAGTCGTATCTCGATAGCCTGGCCTGATTCGTCATGGATCATCTGAAAATCAAGCTGACCGTTGCGTATGACGGCACCAGTTACAAGGGGTGGCAGGTGCAGAATAACGGGGTGACTGTCCAGCAACGGATCGAGGAGGCGTTGCGGCGACTTTTTCCAAGCGTGGGCCGAATTCACAGTTCGAGCCGAACGGACACCGGTGTGCACGCGCGCGGGATGGTTGCTCATGTGGAGGTGGCAAAGGAGGAATTCCGAATTGAAGAGCGAAAACTGCGTCTGGCTTTGAACGCATTTTTGCCGAGCGACGTACGCGTGGTGGAGACCAAGCGCGTGCCGATGACTTTTAACGCGCGGTTCGATGCCAGTGGCAAGCAGTATCGTTACAGAGTGTGGAATCATTCCGTGATGGATCCGCTGCAAAACAACACCGCATGGCACGTGCCTCGTAAGTTGGATTTTGAACGGATGCAGCAGGCAGCGAAACATTTCGTTGGTAAGCGCGACTTCCGCGCTTTCGCCGTGAAGCGCGAATACGAGATGCGTTCGACGGTTCGTACAGTGACAGCGTGCAAAATTTACAAAAAAGAGTCGCTACTGACCTGGATCATCGATGGCGATGGATTCCTGTACAAGATGTGTCGCGGAATCGTCGGGACACTGGTCGAGGTCGGGAGAGGGAAGCTCAAGCCGGGCGATGTCCGCGGTATTTTGAAATCTTGCGACCGCGCGAAGGC
>DASCOW010000380.1:0-3518 GCA_036012205.1 Verrucomicrobiota bacterium | reverse complement strand
CGACTCTCAGGCCAAGGTGCTGATCAGCGAGGCCTCGATGGCCGAGGGCACGGCGGCGCTCCAGTCACAGAACGACGGCCTGACCGTGATCGAGGTGGAGGAACTTGGCCAAACGGAAGGCGGTCAAGGGGGGGAGATGTCGCCGGCCGGCCAAGCAGGTGAGGACCTAGCGCTGATCATCTACACCTCAGGCACCACCGGCAAGCCGAAGGGCGCGATGCTCAGCAACAACAACCTGCTTCGCAACGTCGAGGGCGTGATGGAGGAACTGGAACTGACACCGGAGGACCGCATGGCCTGTCTGCTGCCGATGTTTCACAGTTTCAGTATGACCGTGTGCGTGCTGTTGCCGATGACGCAGGGTCTATCGATCGTCGCGATCCGGTCGCTGCATCCTCCCAAGAACATCATCGCCGAGATCATGCAACACCAGGCGACAGTCCTGCCGGCGATCCCGCAGCTCTACCGGGCTCTGGCCAATTCGCAACTGCCGCCAAACCTGCCGTTGCGGGTGTGCTGCAGCGGTGCAGCGCCGCTGCCGTTGGAAGTGCTCAAGGCGTTCAACGAGAACGTCGGCATCCCGCTGCTTGAGGGGTACGGCCTGAGCGAAACCAGCCCGGTTGCCTGCTTTAACCCTTTGCACGGCGAGAAAAAACCCGGCTCGGTGGGCCTGCCAATCAAGGGGGTAGAGTTCCAGATCTGGAGCAACGCCGGCGAGGTGCTGCCGACTGGCGAGCAGGGCGAAATCTGCATCAAGGGCCACAACGTCATGATCGGTTACTGGAACAACCCAGAGGCCACGGCGGCGGCGATTAAAGGAGACTGGTTCCTCTCCGGCGACATCGGCTACCTCGATGAGGATGGCTACCTCTACATCACCGACCGTAAGAAGGATATGCTGCTCGTCAACGGCATCAATGTCTATCCGCGCGAACTAGAAGAAGTGATTTACCAGTTCGACGGAATCAAGGAGGCAGCTGTGATCGGTATCAACGACCCTCGGAAGGGCGACATGGTGGTTGCCTGCGTGGCCCCAATCGAAGGCGCCACCATCGAGGATGCAGCTCTACTTGGCTTCCTAAAGGACAAGCTGGCCGCCTACAAACTGCCACGCAAAGTGATGCAAATGGAAAATCTGCCGCGTAACGCCACCGGCAAAATCCTAAAAACCAAGCTCCGCGAAATCGCCGCAGAGCAGTTTGGCCGTTAGGCTGTGCTGGTGCTGACTTGCTCCTGCTCTTGCTCAAAAGCCGGGTTGAGGGACTCCGTGTGCACGCGCTCGAGGGCCTCAAATTTTCGCCCGACCACTTTTACGCAGTAAAACCACAGGGCGACAACAACACAGGTAAAGCCACCTAGCAGTTGCAGGCCAAGCAGGCTGGTCTCTAGTTGCCCGGCCACGTTTCTGGTGTTGAGAAACATCGGCACGAGGAAGGCAATCAGCAGAGCGGCGACCTTGCCTGTGCGCTGGACAAATACCTCGACAAAGGCGCGGGCAACGTATTTTTCCTGCCTCGACAACGGGTTGTAGAGAGTCTCCCGCCCGGTTTGATTGACGGAGTAAGCGAACGTGCTGTCGGAGATCTTCAGCAGGCTGGCGGCAAGCAGGATCGGTGCGACAATGAACAGGAGCGAACTCAGCGCGACAGCCAGCGGCAGAGCCAGCAGGGTCCAATGTATCCTGTATTTTGGAAAGCTTGCCGCGAAGATGCTAAAGCCGAGTTGGACAGCCAACGCAGCGATGTTCCCGATGGCGTACACGGTGCCAAAGTGACGGCCAAACTCCTCTCGTGACACGAACCGCTCAGTGACTGCGGTGAACTGAAAATCCAGCACCTCAGATGTGATCTCGTAAAACCCGACGATGCCAGCGATCGCGATCAAGTAGCGGGAGTTGCACACCAGCGTGGCCCCCTCCAGTGCGGCGTTGAATTTTTTCCCCGGGACATCTCCGGGAGCTGGCTCCGGTTCATGATGAGGGATGGATGTGGCCAGCCATCCGGCGACAAATGCCAGCAGACAGATCGTCATGCCGATGCCTATGATCACCTGCAGCCATTGCTGATTGCTCATCTCCTTGATCCAGCCGCGAAAATAAGTGCTGCCCATCGCGCCGCCGGAGACCGCGCCCAACACGATAAAGCCATAAAGCCGCTTGGCGTTTTTCAGGTCCACCGTGTCGTGCAAGAACGAAAAAAACGCTGCCAACATGAGGCTGATGTACAGATCGCCAAACCAGTAGAATAACCAGACGGTTGGCTCGGTGGGATTGTTGATGTGGAGAGAGAAATAAACCGTCATGGCGATGACCAGCCCCATGCAGCAGTAGGTCAAGCGCTGGCGCCTGGCTAAGCGGGTGATTAGGGTGATGAACACCACCAGCAGGAAGGCAATCAAAAGGTTCATCCCCTTGGCCAAAAGTTCGGCGCTGCTGCCGAGCATTTCCATCGAGCCCAGTTTGAAGGTCTGGTCGCCATCATATTGCCCGATGAAAAGGCTTTTCTTGAGCGGCTTTAGAATCCAGAAAATCGTGAGGATCAGATTGATGTACAGAAACATGACCACCGTGAAGGCGATCTTTTTGCCGGCTGAAAAATGGTCGTTAGGCATCGACTGGGTCTAGTTTGTCGTGTCGATGCCGGTCACAGGTTCACTTCGTATTCGAGCGAGTCGCCGCCTTCCACGCTGAGTTTGAACCGTTTGTCCTCAGCGGACAAAAGTTCAAGATTGATTTTGGAACCCTCCTCAAGCGGGGCTTTATCGATTTGGTAATTGGTCACACCAAGAGAGAGGATCCCGTTGATCATGCGCAGGGTTGGGCGCGCTCCGAAGGTGAGGCTGCGGCTCTCACGGGCAATTAGGTGGTGAATGGCATCGTCCACGGTCAGGTTCCAGTTGTAGGTTTCCTTCATGCCGTCAGCCTTGAGGCGGATGTGCAGCTTGGCCATGTCAACATACTCTGGGTTGGTGAACGGCCGGAACATGGCGATCTCATCGAAACGGTTGAGAAAACTGGGGCGAAACCGGTCGAGCAACGCCAACTCGAACAGCTCGCGCACGTTGTCTTTGTTGCGGTTTTTCACGATGACATCGTAACCGGCGTTGGTCGTCATCACGACAAAACAGCCGCGCGCATACATCGGCTTTTGGTTTCGGTCGTAAAAAATCCCCTCGTCAAGCAGGAAGTAAAGCCGGTCGAGCACCTGCACGTTGGCCTTGTCGATTTCCTCGAACACGTACACGGCGTGGGGATTGATCGTGAGGTTGTCGGTCATGACGGAGAGGAAACGGTCCATGCTGACGGAGCTGCGGTAGGTCGTCATGTCCATGGTGATCATTTTCAGGCCAAGGCTCTTGGAGAGCAGCTTGGAGAGGTAGGTTTTGCCGGTCCCGGTCGGCCCGGCGAACATGATGCTGGCGACCGGTTTCTCGTCGGTGCGCCCGCCGCCGTAGCCGATGCGCGATAGCCGCACAACGCCATCAACCGCCTCGTTCTGCCCGATGAAACGGGAGCGGAT
>DASCOW010000379.1:0-2951 GCA_036012205.1 Verrucomicrobiota bacterium | reverse complement strand
TCTTTTGTTTATGGCGGCTCATGAAGGTCATGGGGAAGTAGCCGAACTGCTTATCGCCAATGGTGCGAATGTGAATGCGAAGAATGGTAATGGCGAAACGCCACTAGACTGGGCTAAAGGTGAAACCGCCGACATCCTCCGCAAGCATGGAGGCAAGACGGGGGAAGAGTTGAAAGCTGAAGGTAAATGAAACACCTACTCACAATCGCACTGTGAGGTTAGTAAATGAGCATCGATAATATCAATACAACTATTGATTCTACCATCAAGACCGATAGAATAATCAACTTGATCGAGGGAACGCAGTGGTTAACCACTGTTTAGATGAAAGTTTTCAGATTAATATTATTAATCATGCCCCTTTTGGCGTTAGGCCAGGCAATGGCAGAAGAACGAGTTCAGGGACGTCGTTCACTCGTTTTGGAGAACGATAAAGCCAGGTTGATATTGGATATTGCCGGCGGTTCGATTCCTGAGTTTCGTTTCAATGATTCCGAACTCAATCCGCTCAACTGGGGTCGTCGAAATGCAGGTGACCAGCCAAGCTCAATGGGCCACTTTCTTTGTTGTGACCGTTGGGGACCACCATCCGATTCCGAAGGCAAAAACGGGATGCCGTATCACGGGGAATCCTCAAAAGTTGTTTGGAGAGTGCTGCAGGATATCGAGACAACACCTACTGGCATTCATGCGCGAATGGCCGCAGATTTACCGTTGGCGGGCTTGGCGATTGATCGCGCCGTTACTTTGGCCTCGTCCTCGGCATTTTTTTTTGTAAGCGAGACGATCACCAACAAGAACAAACTAGGTCGCATTTTCAACATTGTGCAACACCCGACGATAGGTCCCCCATTTCTTGATGAGAATTGCGTGGTTGATTCGAATGGGCGTCGGGGGTTTTCGCAGGGCGGATTGATGCCGAATCCTGAGCAACCAGAGTTCATTTGGCCAATCGCTATCACAAAAGAAGGGCAACGAGTTTCAATGCGCCGAATGAGAGACGGTCAAGAACCGAGCGTCACCTCATTTGTGATCGATGAAGACTTGGGCTGGGCTATTGCCAGTAACGGTAAACGGGGGTTGCTGTTTGGTTATGTATGGAAGCGGAGCAATTACCCATGGTTTAATCATTGGTGGAAATCAAAGGACGGCAAACCTCAAGCACGCGGATTAGAGTTTGGCTCCACTGGATTGCATCAGCCTTTTTCTGTGTTGGTAAGGAAGAGGGAAATTTTCGGCCGACAATTATTCGAATATCTCGATACCGGTAAAAAAACAACTAAGAGCTATGCTTGTTTTTTGGCGAAGATACCGGAGGGGTTTTCGGGAGTTGGTGAATTGGCCATCAAAGACGATTCGCTGGTGATTGTAGAGCGAGTAGAGAAGCAACCTCGCAAGATCAAGATTGAAACTGGCGGCTTGTTTCACTAGTAAGTTTATTTGTTCTTTGTGGCTCGTAAAACTGCTTGGAGTGCGCCTGGCCGTGGGGCTTGGTCAAGCGGGCACCGATCAATCCCGGGCGGAGGTTCGTTCGGCCATCCAAAGGATATCACGGTTTTTGGGTGTTTTGCCCCGGTTGAGCGTGCGCCAGTTCATCGAGTCGCCGTTTTGCAGGGTGGTCGGCTCTACCCACTTGTGGTTCTCCGAGTGCCCGTCGATGAACGATAGGCTCAACGCCCCGTTGTGAAACGCCGCCGGGAAATCGATCCAGCCGACGTTCGCCGTAGCCTGCGGCGTGTCGGGCATGCGGAAGCCGAAGCCGCCGTCGTTGATTGTGGCCGGATGCTCGGTGGTGAACACCCAAATTTGCGACGGCCCCGGCCGGTTGCAGTCTGAGTCCTTTGCGTACACGCGCCACTTGCCGCCGGGATTGGTCAGCGATCCGCCCTGCATTGCGGCGTCAAGCCAGTAGCCCTTTGTCGGGTGCACCCCGTCGTGCCACGTGCCCACCGCTTGGCTGGCCGCCACGCTGCGGATGCGCGGCACCATCCCGCCCGGCGAGTCCTTCGTCCGGGGCTTCTTCACCGTGCTCTTGTCTGCCGGACACTTGTAGATGCCGATGCTCTGCGTGTACGGGCCGAGCACCGCCATCCTCGGGTCGAGCAGCGTCTGCGGATCCCAGTTGTTCCGGTTGTTGCCGTCGAAATTCACGCTGCCGCGCACCCAGTCCAGGTTGCCCCAGCCGTAGGCGTTGATGAAGTAGCGCCCATCGTTGTCGTCGGCGTACAGGGTGAAGGCTAGCTGGAGTTGCTTCATGTTGTTCAGACAGAAGGTGATCTGCGCCTTAGACTTCGCCTTGGCCAAGGCCGGCAACAGCATTCCAGCCAGGATGGCGATGATGGCGATCACCACTAAGAGTTCAATCAGTGTAAACGCCCGGCATGGTTTCGTTTTCATTTTGTTCACTTTATTTCAACACGCTGGAGTGGTCGATGATCCACTGGAAATCGGTTCGCGGCTTAGCGGGGACGATACCGCCGACGGCTCCCTGCACCGGCGGACGGATCGTGCCGTGCTCGCCGGTGATCTTCCAGCGATGCGCCGCCGCGTGGCCGTCCGCGTAGGAGAGGGCAGTGGCGCCGGCATGATAGGACGCCGGCATGTTCCCCCACTTGTATTCGTGAAAGCGGTTCATGTAGTAGCCGTCGTTTATGGTGTCGGGATGTTCGCCGAGGAAAACAAACACCGTTGACGGCTTGCGAAGTTGCCCGTCGTTGATGAACTGGACGTAGTTGGGGTTGAATTCATCGAGCAGCGGGCCAGGATCGCCAATGAGATGATTCATCGAGTAGCTCCGGTTCCTGTATCCGTTTTTTGCGCGGCTTTTGTCGGATGGACATTTGAATATATCAATCGTGTCGCCCATGTATGGCGAAAGCAGTGATGACGTCAGCGCCAGGCGGTTGGTGTTATCTGCGCTGTTTTCCCAGTCCAAGACATTGTTAGCCCAG
>DASCOW010000378.1:0-2315 GCA_036012205.1 Verrucomicrobiota bacterium | reverse complement strand
TGATCGAGTTACCCAAACTGGTCCAGTGCATTCGTTAGTCTGGACGGGTTGATTATTTGCTCAATGTCGTAGAGTAAGTCAATGCTGGGACGCTGGGCCAGAGTATGGGCAGCCGCCAGAAGTGGCACTGAGTACGGCTCTAGACTCTCCACGGCGGCAGCGTACCCGGTGGCTTCGCTGTTCGTCATGTTGGCCGCTACATGCTGGCGTTCGCTCAACTTGCGGGCCAGACGCGTTGCCGATTCAATGGCTTCAGCTTCGTTGGCGTAGCAATCAAAGGGACACTTGCCCGAGCTGTAGTTGGGGATGCGGTAGCCCCAGTTGCCGGATGGCATTTTGCGGCGGTAGATTTTGACTGTGGTGCGGCCACGGAGTACGTTTTGGGGCTTCGTGTTTCTTCATGTGAACTGTGCCATTTGTGTTGCGCGAAATGCGCCATGACATGTTCTACGAAGCGGAATATGGGTATCTTACCCAATGATTACAGCATCAAAGAAGTGGTGGTAGGAACAGGATTCGAACCTGTGAAGGCTAAGCCAGCGGATTTACAGTCCGCCCCGTTTGACCGCTTCGGTATCCTACCCCACGAAAAGGGCCGCGGATTACGCCAAATTGCGACGCGCTTGTCAAACACCGTTTGGCTTTCTATCGTCTGCACCCATGTTTGACGCTCTCAGCGATAAACTCCAAAAGACTTTCCGCAACCTCCGTGGCCTCGGAAAAATCAGCGAAACCAACGTGTCCGAGGCATTGCGCGAGGTCCGCATGGCCCTGCTCGATGCGGACGTCAATTTCAAGGTAGCCAAGCAGTTCATCTCACGAGTGAAGGAGCAAGCACTCGGCGAGGAGGTCATCGCCAGCATCCAGCCCGGGCAACAAATCGTCAAAATCATCAACGACGAGATGGTCGCGCTGCTCGGCACCGAGCGCAGCGATCTCGACCTGCCGCGCGGCTTTGCCCAACCGCTCTGCCTGATGATGTGCGGCCTGCACGGCTCCGGCAAAACCACCTCCAGCGGTAAACTTGGGCGCCTGCTCAGCGCCGATGGGCGCAAACCGCTGCTTGTCGGCGCGGACGTTTACCGGCCAGCCGCGATGGACCAGATAGAGACACTGGCGAAACAACTTGACCTCCCCTGTTTCCTGATGCGCGGCGAGCAGGATGTGCTCAAGATCGCCGACGGCGCAATGGCCAAGGCTAAGGCAGACGGCATCGACGTGGTTATTTTCGACACCGCCGGCCGGCTACAAATCGACGAACCGCTGGTGCAGGAGCTCGTCCGGTTGCGAGACAGAGTGCAGCCGCGCGAAATCCTACTCGTACTCGACGCCGCCACCGGCCAGGAAGCAGTCAGCGTTGCCACACATTTTGACGAGGCACTGGGCATCACTGGCGCAATCCTGACCAAGCTCGACGGCGACGCGCGCGGCGGCGCGGCGCTCAGCTTCCGCGAAGTCACTGGCAAACCGATCAAGTTCGCTGGCATCGGTGAAAAACTCGATGACTTTGAGCCGTTCCATCCCGACCGCATGGCGTCGCGCATCCTCGGCATGGGCGACGTGGTGAGCCTCGTCGAGAAAGCCGCTGAGGCGGTGGACGAGGAGACCGCCCGAAAACTCGAAGAACGGATGAAGAAGGGGCAGTTCACCCTCGAGGATTTCCTCGATCAACTTCGCCAAATTAAAAAACTGGGCTCGCTGGAAAGCATCGTCGAGATGCTGCCTGGCGGCGGGAGTGCAATGAAAGATTCCGACCTCGGCAAAAGTGAAAAGGAATTTCGTCAAATGGAAGCCATGATTTGCAGCATGACCGCCCAAGAACGACGCACGCCGGCGATCCTCAACGCGCGTCGCCGTCGGCGCATTGCCGCCGGCAGCGGCACCACCGTCGCCGCGCTCAACAGCCTGCTCAAGCGTTTCGGCCAAATGCAGAAAATGATGAAGAAGATGGGCAAGTTCCAAAAAATGATGGCCAAGATGGGCGGGGCAAGCGCGATGCCAGGGATGGGCAAATTACTCGGTCGCTGATCCGGTATTTTTTAGCCCTCTTTTTTCGATGTTGAAGGACAAAGCAATTGCCAATGCCCATGCCCATGGCCTCAACAGGAGGATGGAAGGAAATGGTGGGTCGGGTGGGACTCGAACCCACAGCCAACGGCTTAAAAGGCCGCTGCTCTACCATTGAGCTACCAACCCAACGACCCGGGTTTTCCCCGCCAACTGTCTCATTGACATTCATTTATCACTGTTTGATCCCAATCAAACAACATGGTCATTCTAACAGTTAAATGGTCAAATTAGAAGTCCTAAGTGTC